>DQAA01000067.1:1865-2914 GCA_003523465.1 Pseudomonas sp. | reverse complement strand
GTGCGAGGGCGCGTTTGCCGGCCTTGAGGGTCAGCGCGGGAAAGGGGCTGTGGATCGCGGTCATGGAGGGGCTCGCAGCAGGTGGACGGGCGAGTATAAAGCGGGGCGAGCCGCGCTATCATGTCGCCAGCTGTTTTCAGCTTCAATTAAGTTCGGCTGGATAGACTTCCCACCGTACCCCGATTGATACCGATGGAGAAACATCATGAAAACTTTCACTGCCCTGTTCGCTACCACTGCCCTGGCCTTGAGTGCCAACGTCGCCCTGGCCAAGGACGTGCAACCCGATCAAGTGGTGAAACTGGTCCAGAGCCAGCAGATCCAGTCCCTCGACACCCTCAAGCAAAAGGCGCTCGACCAGCACAAGGGCGCCACCGTCACCGACAGCGAGCTGGAAGAGGAATACGGTCGCTACATCTACAAGGTCGAGCTGCGTGATGCGCAGAACGTCGAATGGGATGTGGACATGGATGCCAAGACCGGCGAAATCCTCAAGAACGTCCAGGATCACTGATGTCCCGTCTCGCCCACTGCGTGCGCTGGCCGCTGCTGGCATTGCTGGCCGTCTGCTCGCTGGCCCTGGCCCGCGACCTCGACCAGGACGAAGCCCTGGCCTTGCGCCGCGACGGGGTCATCCTGCCTCTCGAACACCTCCTGCAGGCCGCCCTGGGGCGCTACCCCGGGGCGCGTCTGCTGGAGGCGGAGCTGGAAGAGGACGACGATGTCTACGTTTACGAAGTCGAGTTGCTCACCCATGAAGGCGTGGTGCGCGAGATCAAGCTCGACGCCGCCAGCGGCANNGCGCCTGCTACTGGTCGAGGACAACGTCTCGCTGGCCGATGAACTGACTGCCAGCCTGCAGCGCCAGGGTTACGCGGTGGACTGGCTGGCCGACGGCCGCGATGCCGTGTACCAGGGCGCCAGCGAGCCCTATGACCTGATCGTGCTCGATCTCGGCCTGCCCGGCATTCCCGGCCTGGACGTACTGCAGCAGTGGCGCGCAGGCGGCCTGGTCACACCGGTGCTGATCCTCACGGCCCGCGGCTCCT
>DQAA01000067.1:250-1837 GCA_003523465.1 Pseudomonas sp. | reverse complement strand
TGCGCATCCAGTCCCTGCTGCGCCGCGCCCGTGGCCTGGCCAACCAGCCGACCCTGGAAGCCGCCGGCCTGCACCTGGACGAAGGTCGCCAATGCGTCAGCCGCGGCGGCGAGGACGTGCAGCTGACTGCTGCGGAGTTCCGCCTGCTGCGCTACTTCATGTTGCACCCGCAACAGATCCTGTCGAAAAGCCATCTTGCCGAGCACCTCTACAACGGCGAGACCGAGCGCGACTCCAACGTGCTCGAAGTACACGTCAACCACCTGCGCCGCAAGCTCGGCCGCGGCGTGGTCGNNGGCGGTGGAGTGAAGTCGATCCAGTCCCGCCTCAGTCTTGGCCTGGCCGGCACCCTGATCGTGGTTGGCCTGGCCGTTGCCCAGGTCAGCCTCTGGTTGTTCGAAGCGGGCCTGCATCGCTATCTGGAAAACGGCCTGCGCAAGGAAAGCGAAAACCTGCTGATGGCCCTCGTCCAGGGCCAGGGAGGTCTCGAACTGGATCAACGGCGGATTTCCGCGGCCTACAACCNNCCTGGCGCTCCCGCTCGCTGTGGGACACCGAGCTGCCGCAACCGCCAGGCGCCGGCCTGCACAGCGGCCTCGAACTCGGCCCGGAAAGCCAGCAACTGCTGGTGCTGCGCGCGGATTACCGGCGCCAGGGCCAGGCCATCTCCATCAGCGTCGCCCAGGACTACACCCCCATGCGGAATGCCTTCCGCCGTACCCAGCAGATCGGCCTCGCGCTTGGTCTGCTGGCGCTGTTCGTGGTGCTGGTGCTGCAGCGGCTGATCGTCAAGCGCTCGTTGCGCCCGCTAGAGCGCTCCCGCGAGCAGATCGCCCAGTTGCAGCAGGGCAAGCGCACTCAGCTGGACAGCGAAGTGCCAAGCGAACTGGAACCGCTGGTGGCGCAGATCAACCACCTGCTTGCCCACACCGAAGACAGCCTGCGTCGCTCGCGCAACGCCCTGGGCAATCTCGGTCATGCCCTGAAAACCCCGCTGGCGGTCTTGCTCAGCCTGGCCTCCAGCGAGCGCCTGAAGGACTCGCCGGAACTGGCGGCGCAACTGCGCGAGCAACTGGAACAGATCCAGCAACGCCTCAGCCGCGAGCTCAACCGCGCGCGGCTGGCCGGTGATGCTTTGCCCGGTGCGCATTTCGACTGTGATAGCGAACTGCCGGGGCTGCTCTCGACCCTCGCCATGATTCACGGTGAGGGCCTGCTGGTCCGTCACGATGTGCCGCCTGGCCTATCCCTGCCCTGGGACCGTGAAGACCTGCTGGAGCTGCTCGGCAACCTGCTGGACAACGCCTGCAAATGGGCCGACAGCGAGGTCTGCCTGAGTATCCGGCAGATGCCCGATAGCTNNAGCTACCTGCTGCAGGTCGACGACGACGGGCCGGGCATTCCCGAAGAGGCGCGCCAGGGCGTACTCGAACGCGGCGCACGGCTCGACGAACAGGTCGCCGGACATGGCCTGGGCCTGGGGATCGTGCGGGATATCGTCGAGGCCTGGAGCGGCCGGATGGCATTGCAACAAAGTCCGCAGGGGGGCTTGCGGGTGCATATCGAGTTGCCAAGGCGGGCAGGGCG
>DQAA01000067.1:0-181 GCA_003523465.1 Pseudomonas sp. | reverse complement strand
AGCGACTCGGTGACGTCGCGGATGGTCGCCACGTTGCCGCTGATTTCCTCGGCTACCGCGCTCTGTTCCTCGGCGGCACTGGCGATCTGCAGGTTCATGTCGGTGATGACCGCCACCGCCTCGCCGATCTGGCGCAGCGCGGTCACCGCCTGGCCGACCTGCTCGACACTGCCCTGGGCCT
>DQAA01000171.1 GCA_003523465.1 Pseudomonas sp. | reverse complement strand
GTCGAGCTGCTCACCGGCGCCCGTTGCGAAGAGTACTGCGGCACCAGCCAGATATCCGCCGCGCTGCTCGACCGCCGTGCCGGCACCATCAACCCCATGGCCTACACCCGAGGCCTGGCCGAGGCCGTCGAACGCCTTGGCGGACGCATCCACCCGCGCTCCCCGGTGAAAGGCCTGGAGCGCAACGGCAACAAGGGGTGGCGAGTGAAAACCGCGCAGGCCGTGGTAGACGCCGAAAAGGTGGTCATCTCCACCGGCGCCTACACCGAAGGCGACTGGACCGACCTGCAAAAGCACTTCTTCCGCGGTTACTACTACCAGGTCGCTTCGGTGCCGCTGCACGGCGCCGCCGCCGACAACGTGCTCAAGCATGGCCAGGGCTCGTGGGACACCCGCACCGTACTCAGCAGCATTCGCCGTGATGACCAGGGCCGGCTGCTCCTGGGCAGTCTCGGTCGGGTCGACAACAAGCCGTCATGGTTCGTCCGTCGTTGGGCCGATCGCATCCAGAGCCACTACTTCCCCGAGCTGGGCAAGGTCGAATGGGAAATGCACTGGACCGGCTGCATCGACTTCACCCCGGATCACCTTATGCGCCTGTTCGAGCCGGCGCCGGGCATCGTCGCGGTCACCGGCTACAACGGTCGCGGCAACACCACCGGGACGGTGATCGGCAAGGCGTTTGCCCGGTTCCTGATGCAGGACGACCCGGCGTCGCTGCCGATACCGTTCTCGCCGATGAAACCGGTGGCGGTGCCGGCGCTGCGTACCGGCTTCTATGAAACCGGGTTCTCGCTGTATCACGCCGGGCAGTGCCTGCGGGTGGTGCTTTAAGGCTTGCGCTGCAGCCAGTGGAGGAAGCCGCCTTTCTTGATTGCGGCGGGCTTCTGCAACAGCAGCGACTGGCTGTTCTGCTCGCGGACGCTCTGGAGCTTGCCCAGGGCGTCCTTCACTTCATGGCGCTGTTCCAGGCAGTGCTTCACCTCGGCCTTGTCGATGCGGTAGAGCAGGCAACTGGTCAGGGTGCGGAACTCCGCGGCTGAGGTGGCTTCGTCCAGCAGGCCTTCGACGCCAAGTACTTCGCCCGGACCCATGCGCCCGGCTTCCAGCAGTTTCTCTCCATCGTGAACCGCCGCCGACACCACCCCGGTGCCGATCACCAGCACATGGTCGGAGGCTTCATCGACGCCGAGGATCACCTGGTCCGCCGGGTACTCCACGGCGATCATGCGCTGGCTCAGGCTGTCTTTTTCCTCGCTGCTCAGGGCGCGGAAGATGCGCACGTCTTCCAGCAGGCTGCGCTGGCGGCTCCAGGGGCGGGTATCGCTTTCCGGGTTCCAGATCACCCCGGCGGCGACCAGGTGGCGGTGGGCCAGGTCGAACATCTGATTGCGCACGGTGGTTTTCTGGTCCATCGCCGCGACGAAGCCGCTGGCCTCGTATTCCACCGATTCCAGGGTCGAGGTCTTGATCGTCGCCTTGGGCTTGGGCACGGCGAGCAGGGCGCTGCTGCCTTGCAGGGTCTTCTCCAGGGCATCGAGCACCTTGCGCGGGCGCACGCTGGCCGGTACCACCACGCTGATGGATACCCCGTGCACATCGTTGGGGCGGCTGAAATTGAGCAACTTGGCTTTGGCCGCCACCGAGTTGGGGATCACCGCCATGCTGCCGTTGCCGGTCAGCAGGCGGGTGGCGCGCCAGTCGATATCGATCACCTTGCCCTCGGTGCCGTCGATGCTGATCCAGTCATCGATCTGGTAGGGGCGGGTGGTGTTCAGGACGATCCCGGAGAACACGTCGCTCAGGGTGCTCTGCAAGGCCAGGCCGATCACGATGGCCATCACGCCCGAGGTCGCCAGCAGGCCTTTGACCGGGAGCTGCATCACGTAGGCGGCTGCGGCGACGATGGCGACCAGGAAGATCACCGCGCCGAGCACGTCCTGGAGCAGGCGGCCGGTGTGGCCGCTGCGGGCGATCAGCATCAGGCCGATCACGACGGTCAACGTGCGCGCGGCGAACAGCCACCAGGTGATTTCCAGCACGGTGGCGATCAGGTTGCGGGCCAGGTCTTCGGGCCAGGGTGGGGGCTGCAGCGGGCTGATGCCGGCGCTCAGGAGGACGCCGGTGAACAGCAGGAAAGCGAGGACCCGGGCGGCGGTGCGCCAGTTGCGGCGCTCCACGGGGATGGCGCGCCAGAGGAGCAGGTCGAGGAGCAGGAGGAAGGCGCCGAGCAGGAGGGGGTAGGGCATGGGGTTCTCGGGGTGAGTGGTCGCCGGAAGGTCTCAAATGTCATTCGAAACAACAGATTTCACAATGGTTTGTGGCCGTTTTCTGTCAGACGCTTCTGAATCATACTGCGCGGCCTGTTGCTCTGTTGCGAACCCTGGCTCAGACCTTCATGTTGCAGCGATCGGGTGTCGCAGCTCGAAGCAATAGACACAGCTTGTCATCAGTTTCGCCCTCTATTCGAGAGGCGTCTCTTCAATGGCGGCTGTGCGTGGGGCACCTTCGGGTGCGCCGGTTCCTATTGCCCGGTCTGCGAACCCACGTACAGCTGCCACCCTCCGTTTCGCAGCGTATCGGTGTCAGCTCAACTGCAATAGGAGTTGTGCCATGAAGAAGCCCGTCCCCGATCCACCGCCCTTCGATTTTTCCCGGTTCAAAACCAGTGGAACGCCTTTTGGCCCCCACGATTTCAACGGCAAATGCATGTTCAGCGTGAGTGAGGAAATCTGTGCTGAAGATGCGCTGGTTCATGCCTGTCTTTTGCTCAGTTGCCTGCGGGCATCTGCCTGCGATGCCGCTGCGCACTTCACCGCCAACGACCATGCCTTGGTCATTGGCATCGCCCAGCAAGCGGAAATGGCCAAGGCACTGGTGGATTCCGTTTTGACGGGGTTTGTTTGGAGTGGGGCCAATCGGCGCGAGTAATTGGTAGCCCGATCCAATGGGGCAAGGGCTTCTACTCNNCTACTCTTGCCCCGCCGGCCGATACTGCAACGCCTCCGCCAGATGCTCCCGCCGTATATCTTCGACCTCTTCCAGATCCGCCAGCGTCCGTGCCACCTTGAGCAACCGATGCGCCGCCCGTAGCGACAGGGTCAGGCGTTCGCAGGCATGTTCCAGCCATTTCTCGTCCTCTGTGGATAACCTGCAATGCCGGCGCAAGCCGGGCAGGTCGAGGAAGGCATTGGCACAGCCTTGGCGCTGTTGCTGGCGCTCGCGGGTGCTGGCGACCTGGCGGGCGTCGGTGGCGCTGTCGGGGCCGTCTTCGCTGTTGGGGGAGAGCGCCGTGGCTTCGCGGGCGACGGTGAGATGCAGATCGATCCGGTCCAGCAACGGACCGGACAGCTTGTTGCGATAGCGCTGTACCAGTTCGCTGCTGCAGCGGCAGCGACCGGTGGGGTCGCCGAGATATCCACAGGGGCAGGGGTTCATCGCTGCAACGAGCTGGAAGCGTGCCGGGAAGCGCACCCGGTCTCGCGCGCGGGCTACTACAATTTCTCCTGACTCCAGTGGCTCGCGTAGAACCTCAAGAACGCGGCGTTCGAACTCGGGCAGTTCATCCAAAAAAAGAACACCGTGATGGGCCAAGGTTATTTCGCCGGGTGTCGGACGGGATCCTCCACCGACCAAGGCAGGTCCGGAGGCAGAGTGATGAGGATGTCTGAACGGCCTTTGCGGCCAGCAGTCCAGCGGCTTCGGGCTAGCCACCGACTGGATCGCCGCAACCTCCAGCGCTTCACGTTCATCCAATGGCGGAAGCAGTCCGGGCAGGCGACTGGCAAGCAGTGTTTTCCCCGTCCCTGGTGGCCCCGTAAAAAGCAGATTATGGGCGCCCGCCGCAGCCACCAGCAGCGCCCGCTTCGCCGCCAACTGCCCTTGTACCTCGCTCAGATCCGGGTAGGGCCGAGGATTGAGCAACAGCCCATTAGGCTGATACGGCATCAACGGCTGCTGCCCGCTGAAATGCCCGACCAGCTCCAGTAGATTGTCCGCCGCATACACCTCCAGCCCAGACGCCATGCACGCTTCCTCGGCATTCGCCTTCGGCACCACCAATGCCCGCCCCGCATCCCTGGCGGCGAGCGCGGCAGGCAACACACCTTGCACCGGCCGTACCGCTCCGGATAACGCCAGTTCGCCAAGACACTCCACCTTGTCCAGCGCCGCCTGGGTGAACTGCCCATTGGCTGCCAGCAAGCCCAGTGCAATCGCCAGATCGAAACGCCCGCCGTCCTTGGGCAGGTCGGCGGGCGCGAGGTTGAGGGTGATCCGTCGCTGGGGAAATTCCAGCCGCGAATTGACGATCGCACTGCGCACCCGGTCCTTGCTTTCCTTGACCGTGGCTTCGGGCAACCCGACCAGGGTCAGGGTCGGCAAACCGTTGGCGAGATGGGCTTCGATAAGAACGGGCGGCGCCAGCACCCCCACCTGGGCGCGGCTGTGGACGATGGCGAGGGACATGAACACTCCATGATCGATGCGGGGCCGCGTCGTGCGGTTTTGCAAGGATAGTGGTGGGTTCGGAGGGTGGTTGGGGGAGAGTGCTTCCTGGTGTTACCGAGGCTGGAGCCATCCGCAGGCCTATTTCCGAGCTCTGATGCCAACAGGTTGGCCGTGGAAAGATCTTGAAATTCAAAGGGCGTATTGCCCTTCGGCCGAATTTTCTACAGTGCCCCTCCGATTGACATTCCTCTACCGAGTGATATGTTTTTTATATCTCAATCGGTAAAGGGAGAATTCCATGACACATGCCGAGAAAACCGAAGCATTTCTGGTCCGTCTGCGCTCGCAGGACACGCCTTCGGGTGTGAGCAGTGCAACCGTTGAGATGTTGATGTTCCAGACCGGCCTGAACCGTACCGAGGTTGTTCATCTCGCCTTGCGGGAGCTTGCGAACCGCTGGCTTCCCAAATACGAGAAAGACGACGGACCGTTAACCGAAGCTCAGTATGAGGCTATCCGCGCCGCAAGCACTGCGACGGAAACCCCGGAGGAGCTGTTTACGCAGAGGCTGTTCTGAACAATGTCGCTGGCAAGGCTGTTTCAACCGCTTCCGGCACCAGGCGATATTGTCTGGTGCCATTTTCCAAATCGTCCCGAGCTGGGCAGCCCAGGACCCAAGCCAAGGCCCGGTTTGGTTACGGCAGTATCGCCCACAACGCATGAGGTCGAGATCTGCTACGGCACCTCGAAAAAAACGGACAAGCTTTATCCTGGTGAGTTTTTGCTCAGCGAGCAGGATCCAGGATTTTCAGTAAGTGGGCTGGGCTGTACGACCAAATTCGATCTGGTCAGCCGGGTGAAAGTGCGTTTTGACGAACTCTGGTTTCATCCTGCTCCTGGCCTTGACCCTTACACGCCAGCACCAAAACTTGGAGTCATGCACCCCAGCTACTTTCCTGCGGCCAAGGCTGCTGACGACGTGTATCGGCGCCGTTTTCAGTGAGACCTCAACTGCCTGAGCGAAGCGAGAAAATGCATCGGATACAGGTCATTTTTCAATTTTTGCCGCGAAATGTCTTTTATACGGTGCACTCATGGAGTCGATAGGGCCAATCATCAGAGATCTTCGGAAGCAGAAAGGTCTCTCGCAGGCCGAGCTAGCTGCTCATTTAGGAATGAGTCGATCGACCATTTCAGGTATTGAGAACAACACCGTGACTGAGATCGGTATTCGTAAGGTTGAAGCGATCTTGAATACGCTCGGGGACACCTTGGCCGCTGTTGCCCGGCGTAGGCGACCAACCCTTGATGAGTTGAAAGAGTCGGGTTTCCACCCGTGACGTTTTGTTCAAGAGCTCGTCTGCCGAGGCGCCGAATCACCGGATAGAGCGTCCACTCTGGGACCGAGCCACACTCACCCCACCTGCACCTCAACCGTCAAATGTCGAACCTCATGCACCGGCACCAATCGCTGCCGAATACTCGCCAGATCCACCCCGGCCTTCCCCACCACACTGACAATCGCCGCATGCGCCTCAGGCCCCACCCGCCAGACGTGCAGGTCGGTAATCCGCGCATCCCCCGGCTTTTCCACCAGCTCGCGAATCTCTTCGGCGACATGCTCATCCGTCTGGTCCAGCAACACGCCCGCCGTGACCTTCATCAAGCTCCACGACCAGCGCGCAATCACCAGCGCACCGACAATCCCCATCACCGGATCCAGCCACACCCAGCCCAGGAACCGCCCGGCCAGTAGCGCGGCAATCGCCAGCACTGAAGTCAGCGCATCGGCGATCACATGCAGGTACGCCGAGCGCAGGTTGTTGTCGTGGTGGTGATGATGGTCGTGTCCGTGCTCGTGATGATGGTCATGACCGTGTCCGTGCCCCAGTAGCAAGGCACTGACGATATTGACGATCAACCCGATCACGGCGATGAAGATGGCCATGTCGAACTGCACTTCACCCGGATGGAACAGCCGAATCGCGGACTCGACACCAACACTCAAGGCAACGATGCCGAGGATCAGCGCCGAAGCGAACCCACCCAGATCCCCCACCTTGCCCGTCCCGAAGCTGTACCGCGAACTCCCCGCATGCCGCCGCGCATAGGCGTAGGCCGCTGCCGCGATACCCAGTGCACCGGCATGGGTCGCCATATGGAAACCATCGGCCAGCAGGGCCATGGACCCGGTGATATACCCGGCGGCAATCTCCGCCACCATCATCACCAGCGTGAGAATCACCACCCACAAGGTACGCCGGGCGTTCTGGTCGTGGGCGGAGCCGAGGAACTGGTGGTCGTGCGCGTGCTCGGTCATGGCGGTGCTCACTTCGAATAACGGCGGATGGCTTCGAGCAGTTCTTCCATGCCCTTGGCGCGCTCTTCATCGCTCAGCTCGGGGTTGGCGACATGCTCCCGGGCGTGGTCTTCGATGATTTCTTCCAGCAGCCCGTTCATGGCACCGCGGGTGGCGGCTACCAGGTGCAAGGTCTTGCCGCAGTCGAGGCCTTCTTCCAGAGCCTTTTCCACCGCCTGCAACTGGCCGGCGATGCGTTTCACGCGCTTGAGCAGCGCGTCTTTTTTCACATGGGTGTGCGACATGGGTATACCCCCCCTACCTATCGAATGGGGCGGAGAATGACATACCCCCACCCCCTATGTAAACGACAGGCGAGCGAAGGCCGGGGCGGGATCAGGAAGGGGAGAAAGGTTGGCCGCAGGACCAGCGCAAGGCGCGCTGGTCGGCAACCGGGAGGCATCACTCGCTGGCGATGGGGTTCAGGCGGGCTTCGAGTTCTTCGACCTTGGCTTCCAGCGCTTCGAGGCGGGCGCGGGTGCGGGCCAGGACGACCATCTGGCTGTCGAACTCTTCGCGGCTGACCAGATCGAGTTTGCTGAAGCCGCTTTGCAGCAGCGCCTTGAACTGGCTTTCCAGCTCGCTGCGCGGTTGCGTCGGGTCATTGCTGAACAGGCGCGAGGCCTGGTCGCTCAGGGCATCGAGAAAGGCTTTGGGCGCGAGCATGGTGGGCGCTCCTGTTTCGAAAAGAGGGCCGGCAGTGTAGCACAGGCGATTCGCCACCTTTCGCTGCACGGTTTTTGAACATCTCTCGCCAACGGTGCGCACCGTTGTAGTGCGCCGTTTTCAGTGCTGGCGACTGGCCAAGACCGTTGAATTCGCCCAAGTCGTTGTAATCCGGCGCTTTCCCGGACATGGCACTGTTTCTGCTAAGACCATCGTGACCCATGCACTGATGCAGTCCCAGGACGAGGCAGTGCTCAGGCGGAGCGAAGACACGAAGTTTTGTCTGGTGCTGGTTTCGCCAGTCAGCCTCACGGATTAAAGGCTGACGAAACGTTACAAAGCCCAGGCACTGCGCTTAGACTTGAGTCGGGTTTGTTTTCCTGGGGCAAGTCCACCTATTCGGGAGAGAGTTTCATGAAGCTAGTCACTGCCATCATCAAGCCGTTCAAACTGGACGATGTGCGCGAGTCGCTGTCCGAAATCGGCGTGCAGGGCATTACTGTCACTGAAGTCAAAGGCTTCGGTCGGCAGAAGGGTCACACCGAGCTGTATCGCGGCGCGGAGTACGTGGTCGACTTCCTGCCCAAGGTCAAGATCGACGTCGCCATCGACGACAAGGATCTGGACCGGGTCATCGAAGCCATCACCAAGGCGGCCAACACCGGCAAGATCGGTGACGGCAAGATTTTCGTGGTGAATCTGGAACAGGCTATCCGCATCCGTACCGGCGAAACCGATACCGACGCGATCTAACAAAAGCCGCCCCAAACCCAACGCCCCAGGAGAATACAACATGACTCTGCGTAAATTCGCAGGGCTAGGAGCCCTTTTGTCCCTCGTAATGCCAGCCGTCGCGCTGGCCGAGGAATCCGCTGCGGCCACTGCGGCTCCCGCGCTCAATTCCGGCGATACCGCCTGGATGCTGACTGCCACCGCCCTCGTGCTGTTCATGACCATCCCCGGCCTGGCGCTGTTCTACGGCGGCATGGTGCGTTCGAAGAACGTGCTCTCGGTGATGATGCAGTGCTTCGCCATCACCGGCCTGATCAGCGTGCTGTGGGTCATCTTCGGTTACAGCCTGGCCTTCGATACCACCGGTATGGAACAGGGCGTCACCAACTTCAATTCCTTCGTCGGCGGCCTGTCCAAGGCATTCCTTGCCGGCGTGACTCCGGAAAGCCTGACTGCGGCCTTCCCTGAAGCAGTCTTCGTGGTCTTCCAGATGACCTTCGCCATCATCACCCCGGCGCTGATCGTCGGTGCCTTCGCCGAGCGCATGAAGTTCTCCGCGATGCTGGTGTTCATGGCCATCTGGTTCACCCTGGTCTATGCGCCGATCGCACACATGGTCTGGTCCGGTAACGGCGGCCTGATGTGGGACTGGGGCGTGCTGGACTTCGCCGGCGGCACCGTGGTGCACATCAACGCCGGTGTGGCAGCGCTGGTGCTGGCGATCCTGCTCGGTAAGCGGTCCGGCTTCGGCCGCACGCCCTACCGTCCGCACAACATCCCGTTCGTCATGCTGGGTGCTGCGATCCTGTGGTTCGGTTGGTTCGGCTTCAACG
>DQAA01000051.1:4402-5136 GCA_003523465.1 Pseudomonas sp. | reverse complement strand
GATCAAGCGCGCGCTGAACCCGCAGGGGCTGGATCTGCGGGTGCTGGAAGAGGAGGTGCGCTCGGACCCGCAGATCACCGCCGTGCTGATCGCCGCCGCCAACAGCGCCGCCCTGCATCGTGAAGGCGGGGTGCAGACGCTGCTGCAGGCGCTGAACAAGCTGGGTACCACCCAGAGCATGAACCTGATCCTCGGCCTGGCCCTCAAGCGCAGTGCGAAGCTCAGCGACCCGGTGCTGGCGCGCTATGCCGAGCAATACTGGAATTTGTCGCTACGGGCGGCGGAATACGGGCGCAACCTGGCGCAGATGCTGGAACTGGATTACGAGCGGTGTTATTGCGCCGGGTTGCTGCACTGTCTGGGCGACCTGGCCCTGTTGCGTTGCCTGCAGGAGTGGCGTCTGGGCGGTGGCGAACTGGACGAGAACGAGATCGAGGTGTCGCTGAACAAGTCTGGCGCGGCCTACGGCTCGGCGTTGCGCACCCGCTGGCGCTTGCCACTGGAGCTGCGTGAGCTGATCGCGGCGGTTTACCAACTGGGTGGCGGGGTGTATTCGCGGGAAGACCTGGTGATGAACCTGGCCGGGCAGATGGCGCGGCTGACGCCTGAGGATGGGCTGGAAGAGCTGGCGGCGGGGAAAACGGCGCGGCTGCTCAAGGTAGGGCGGGCGGAGCTGGCGCGGTTGCGCAAGGAATAGAACTTCGCGCCGTGGCCCCCTGTGGGAGCGGGTTCAC
>DQAA01000051.1:0-4385 GCA_003523465.1 Pseudomonas sp. | reverse complement strand
ACCCGCTCCCACAGGGGCCGCGTACATCAGCCCAGAACGATCTGGTTCTTGCCCTGCCGTTTCGCCTGGTACATCGCCGCATCCGCCCTGGCGAACAGGTCATCCAGCACCCCGTCCTCGCCATTGAGCCCGGTCAGCCCCTGGCTCACGGTCACGCCATACGTCTGCCCTTCATGGCTGAAACTCAAACGCTGGATCTCCCGCTGCAAGCGCTGCGCGACCTGCATCGCCATCTCCGGCGGACAGCCCGGGAACACCGCGGCAAACTCCTCGCCGCCAATGCGTCCGAACAGGTCCCCGCGGCGCAGCGCCAGCTTGCCGCTGTCGGCGATGCGCTGCAGCACCTGGTCCCCTTCGGGATGCCCGTAGGTGTCGTTGACCTGCTTGAAATCATCGATATCGAGCAGCAGGAACGAGAGCGGGGCACCGTCCTGTCTGGCTTTGTCGAAAGCCTGCTCGGCACATTCGAAGAAGTGCCGGCGGTTGCTGCTCTGGGTCAGGACGTCGGTGGTGGCCAGGCGCTGCAGCTCGCCTTCGAGCTGTTTCTTCTCGGTGATGTCTTCGGCCATGCCGACCACTATCACCCGCTGGCTTTCACCCTGTTGATTGATAAAGCACTTGTCGCTGAGCCAGCGCACCTGGCCGTCGGCGGCGATGATGCGGTATTCGCGGTCTTCCACGGCGCCCTTGACCAGCACCTCGGCCAGGGTGCGCTCGGCGTAGTCGAGGTCGTCGGGGTAGATCGCGTCGCGCCACTGGTTGTAGTCGGCCAGCAACAGGCTGGCGGAGCGACCGAAGATGCGCTCGTAGGCGGGGCTGACATAGAGCATCTGCCGCGATTCCCAGTCGAAGGCCCAGAGCACGGCATTGACGCTGTCCAGCAGGGAGCTGAACAGCTGCTCGCGCTCGCTCANNGCAACCTCGCCTTGGGCGTGCATCAAGGCCAATAGGGTCTGGGCAGCCTCGGGAGGCGGATTGAACGGCGGGGACGGCGGGGTGTTCTTGACCATGTTCGCAGTACTTCTAGTAAGGCGCAGGGGTGTAGCCACGGCCCGGCCCGCCAGGCGGGCGACATATCTGGTAAGAACTGATTTTCGGGGGGAAGTTCCGAACGGCGCGCCCCATCCTGGGGCGCGCCGATCAGTGGCCGTCAGGCCAGGGCAGGGCGCAGCGAGTAGGTTTTCAGCTGGGCGGCGAATTCGCGCAGCGAGTGGATGCCGCTGGCCTCGGCCTCGTGGACCCAGTCTTTCATGGCCGCGAGCATATCGTGGCCGTTGGCGCTGGTGCGGGCCCAGATCTGCTGAAGGGCCAGGCGCTTCTCGTAGATCACCTTCAGCGCGTGGCTGTGTTCGAGCATGGTCTGGATACGCTGGTGATGGCGGTCTTCCAGCAGGCTGGTTTCCCGCGACAGCAGGCGCTTGGCGCGGCGGAACTGATGGCGTACCGAATCATCGACCCGTGCCAGCTCCTGCTTGACCAGCGGGCCGATCACCAACTTGCGGTACTGGGCCATGATCTGGAAGCGGTTGTTGAGAATGGCCATGGCGGTGTCCATGTCCAGCTGGCCCTTGCCCTCGACCCGGTGGGCGATCGGCGCGACCCGCTGTACCTTGGCGAGGCGCAGCCAGGTGAACAGCTTGATCCAGGCCCAGCCCATGTCGAACTCCCAGCGCTTGACCGAAAGCTTGGCCGAGTTGGGGTAGGTGTGGTGGTTGTTGTGCAGCTCTTCACCGCCGATGACGATACCCCAGGGCACGAGATTGGTGGCGGCATCCTTGCATTCGAAGTTGCGATAGCCCACCGCATGGCCCAGGCCATTGACCACGCCGGCGGCCCAGAACGGAATCCACATCATCTGCACCGCCCAGATGGTGATGCCGATGGTGCCGAACAGCAGCAGGTCGATCACCGCCATCAGGGCGATGCCGCCGAGCTTGTAGCGGCTGTAGAGGTTGCGCTCGATCCAGTCCTCGGGGCAGTTCTTGCCGTAGATACGCAGGGTTTCCGGGTTCTGCGCCTCGGCGCGGTACAGCTCGGCGCCCTTGCGCAGCACCGTGGACAGGCCCTTGACCACCGGGCTGTGCGGGTCGTCCACGGTTTCGCACTTGGCGTGGTGCTTGCGGTGGATGGCAGTCCACTCGCGGGTGTTCTGCGCCGTGGTCAGCCACAGCCAGAAGCGGAAGAAATGCTTGAGCCCGGCGTTCAGCTCCAGGGAGCGGTGCGCCGAATAGCGATGCAGATAGACCGTCACCGCGACGATGGTCACGTGGGTCATCAGCAGGGTGACCGCCAGCAATTGCCAGGCCGACAGGTCGAGTAAACCGTAGTACCACATAGGTGGGAGTGCCCTCTTAGAGCGGATGAACAGCGATCGACATTATTACCATGATGTCAAATAAAACCAGTCGGCCTTTTAGATAAGAGGTCAACGGGGAAAACTATCCCTATAATGCCCCATCTTTTGATGTGGGCATCTGGGACGCTATGTCTGTTTCCGCACGAGAAGCCTTGCGCATGGCCGCGCTTTACCTTGGGCTGTCGCTGTTGTGGCTGGTCGTATCTGATCAAATATTAAGCAGTGTTTTCGATGATCCGGCTGAAAAGGCCAGCTGGCAGCTGATCAACGCCTATATCTGGGCGGGCTGCAGTGCCTTTCTCATCTTTCTCTCCCGAGTACGGCTGCTCAACTTCATCGGTGTCGGCGCGCGCCTGAGGCGCGAAGACCGCGAGCGCCTGCGCATGGCTGCGGCGGTGTTCGACAGCACCCTGGAAGGCGTGCTGGTGAGCAATGGCGACGGCATCATCGTCCACGTCAACCGCGCTTTCATGAACATCACCGGCTACACCCGTGACGAGGTCATCGGCCAGCGCCCGAACAAGTTCAAGTCCGGCCGCCATGACCAGGCCTTCTACCACGCCATGTACAGCGCCCTGCACGACAAGGGCGAATGGAGCGGCGAAGTCTGGAACCGGCGCAAGAGCGGTGAGGTGTATCCGCAGTGGCAGACCATCTGCGCGATCCGCGACGATGGCGGCCGTCTGACCCACTATGTCGCCGTGTTCAGCGATATCAGCGCAATCAAGCACACCGAGCGCGAACTGGCCCACCTGGTCCACCACGACCCGCTGACCAACCTGCCCAACAGACTGCTGTTCAACGACCGCGCCGCCCAGGCCCTGGCCGCTGCCCAGGTCAACAAGCGCGGCTGTGCCTTGCTCCTGCTCGACCTCGACCACTTCCAGAACATCAACGACAGCCTTGGCCACAACATCGGCGACCAGTTGCTCAAGGCCGTCGCCGACCGCCTCAAGCTGGTGATCGACCCCGGCGTGACCCTGGCCCGCCTGGGGGGCGACGAATTCGCCATCCTCAGCGAAAACTGCGCCCAGGTCGGCCAGGCGGCGGACCTGGCGCAACTCATCGTCAATGTGCTGAAAGAGCCCTACGAGCTGGAGGAGCACCGGCTGTTCAGCACCGTCAGCATCGGCATCAGCCTGTTCCCCGGCGATGCGCAGAGCGCCGAGCAACTGCTGCGCAATGCCGACGCGGCGCTGTTCAAGGCCAAGAGCAATGGCCGTTCCGGCTATGCCCTGTACACCGAAGAGCTCACCGCCCACGCCCAGCAGCGTGTGGAAACCGCCAGCGAACTGCGCCGGGCCCTGGAGCAGGGCGAGTTGCAGGTGTACTACCAGCCGGTCCATGACCTGTTCAGCGGCAAGATGATCGGCGCCGAGGCCCTGGTGCGCTGGCAGCATCCGCAGCGCGGGCTGGTGCCGCCGGGAGAGTTCATCCCCATTGCCGAACGCACCGGGCTCATCGCCGATATCGACATGTGGGTCATGCGCCAGGCCTGCCAGCAGATGGTGCGCTGGCTGGGGGATGGCAAGGTGCTCGACTTCGTCGCCTGCAACGTCTCCAGCCGCCTGTTCGCCCACCGCGAGATGTACAAGCAGGTCGCCCAGGTGCTCGACGACACCGGGCTGGAGCCGTCCCGGCTGGAGGTCGAGGTGACTGAAAGCGCGGTGATGGATGACCACGAAGTGGCGCTGGAGCAACTCCACCGCCTGCGGGACCTGGGCCTGCGCCTGGCGATCGATGATTTCGGTACCGGGTATTCCTCGTTGTTGCGGCTCAAGCGCCTGCCGGTGCAGAAGCTCAAGATCGACCAGGGCTTCGTCGCCGGCTTGCCGGGCGATGACGATGACGTGGCGATCGTCCGGGTGATCATCGCGTTGGCCAGGAGCATGGGCATGGCGATTCATGCCGAGGGGATCGAGCAGTCGGAACAGGCGCGGTTCCTGCTGGAGCACCAGTGCGATATGGGGCAGGGGTACTGGTACGGGCGGCCGGTGCCGGCCCGGGATCTTCGCTGGTAAACACTTGA
>DQAA01000648.1 GCA_003523465.1 Pseudomonas sp. | reverse complement strand
CGGTGCATATAGGCGTGCCGTCGGGTTCGAATATCCGCGTCGACTACAGCGAGCACCCGCCGGTGCTGGCGGTGCGCATGCAGGAGCTGTTCGGGCTGGCGGACACCCCGCGTATCGCCCAGGGCCGGCAGAAGGTCCTGTTGCACCTGCTGTCCCCGGCGCGGCGGCCGGTGCAGGTGACCCAGGATCTGGCGAATTTCTGGCGCAGTACCTACGCCGAGGTGAAGAAGGATCTGAAGGGGCGGTATCCGAAGCACTACTGGCCGGATGATCCGCTGGTCGCGGAAGCCACCGCGCGGGCCAAGCCGCGCGGGACTTGAAGATCAGCCGGCTTCGGAGAAGTCGGCGACCTTCACGTTGCGCCGGAAGCCACCGGTCAGCACCAGCAGATAGGCGATACCGATCGCGAACCAGATCAGCCCGATGGTCAGGGTCAGGCTCGACAGGCTGGTCCACAGCCACAGGGTCAATGCCAGGCCTACCAGCGGCACCACGCCATGGAGCAGCAGGTTCTTCGGTTCGTCCTTGTTCAGCAGGTGGGTTCGCAGCACCGCCATGTTCACCGCCGAGAACGCCACCAGCGCGCCGAAGCTGATCAGCGAGGCCAGGGTTTCCAGGCTGATTACCAGGGCGACCAGCGACACCGCCGACACCAGCAGCGTGGCATTCACCGGCGTACCGAAACGCGCCGACAGGGTGCCGAAGAAACGCTCCGGCAGCAGCCGGTCGCGGCCCATGCTGTAGATGATCCGCGACACCGCGGCCTGCGACGCCAGTGCCGAACCCAGGCTGCCGGCGACATAGGCGGCGGTGAAGAAATTGGCGAGGAACTGGCCGCCGATCTGCAGCATCACCTCGTTGGCTGCCGCATCGGCATTATCGAAATGGCTGCCCGGAATCGCCAGTTGGCTGAGATAGGCGAGCAGGGTGAACAGGGCCCCGGCGACCAGGGTGGTCAGCATGATCGCCCGAGGCACGTCACGGCGAGCATCGCGGGTTTCCTCGGCCAGGGTGGAGACCGCGTCGAAACCGAGGAACGACAGGCACAGCACGGCGGCGCCGGCCATCAGCGGATCGAAGCCCGGCTTGCTGCCATCGCCGGCCAGCGGCGCCAGCCAGTCCACCGGGCCGTTACCCAGCGAATTGCACGACAGCGCGATGAACACCACGATAAAGATCACCTGGGCGCCAACGATCAGGTTGCTGGCCTTGGCTACCGAGCGGATGCCCATCACGTTGAGCACGGTCACCAGGGCGATGCACACCAGCACGAAGACCCAGGCGGGCACGGCGGGGAAGGCGATGTTGAGGAACAGCCCGATCAGCAGGTAGTTGATCATCGGGATGAACAGGTAATCCAGCAGCAGCGACCAGCCGGCGAGGAAGCCGACATTCGGGCCGAAGGCGATGTTGGTGTAGGAGTAGGCCGAGCCGGCCACCGGGAAGCGCTTGACCATGATCCCATAGGACGCGGCGGTGAACAGCATCGCTGCCAGGGTCACCAGGTAGGCCCCGGCGGTGCGGCCACCGGTGGTCTCGGTGACGATGCCGTAGGTGGTGAAGATGGTCAGCGGGACCATGTAGACGAGCCCGAAGAAAACCAGCGCCGGAAGGCCGAGCACGCGGCGAAGTTGATCGTCGCCAGCGGCCGCTGTCGTGGAGTGCTGCTTGGTCATGGATGTCCCTTTGTATTTTTTATAGGGCTGCACGCGTGAATCGCGAACGGGTGAGGTGGCGATACCTGCCGGTGGGTCCGTGTTTACGGCCTAGGCTAGCGGGGTGAGGGGGGAAAGAACATTGCAGTGGTGCAAGGGGTGATTGCCGGGGTGCCATATGGCTGGCGTGGATGTTGCTCTTGCGGGCCTCATCGCTGGCAACGCCAGCTCCCACAAGGTCCGCGTCGATCCCCAATCTGATATCCGCCGCCAAACCCTGTGGGAGCTGGCGTTGCCAGCGATAGGGCCATCAGCGTCACCCCGAAACTGCCTGTCGTTCGATGCTCTTCAAGAGCGACGCAACGATGGCCTTTGAGGCTTCCAGACTGTGCTGTGTCGCCAGCACCATCTTCGCCAGCCGCCCCTCGGCGATCTCGCTGACCTGGAAGTTGTTTTCATGAGCCAGGCGCAGCAGGGACATGAGTTGTTCGAGGGCATGCTTCATGTCCACACCATCACGCACGGCGAACAGCGCGGTTTCGCCTTCATCGCAAAAGCAGAATTCGGTGTAGGTGGTGGTGAGGTCGGGGAGGCTTGGAGGATCGGCGTCTGTCTTTCTCATGGATGTCCAACTTGCGAGTGGGGGCACCCACCGGTAGCTGTCAATCAAACAGGTGGCCGCTGTACGCGGGTTGACAGACCGAGGCAAGTTAACCCGGCGCGCACGAATGCGCCCCACGTACAGCCGCCATAACACGGGTTGCTGGCGTGCTGAGAGTCAACTTGCACGGTCTGTCAAAACCGGTCACTGGAAATCAATGACCCGCCAAGACTAGGCAACCCTTCCCCCACAGCGCAACGGCTGAAAAGCCGGAAAAGTGTGCTTGGGAAATTGCCTACGACATAGTCGGAGGTTGAGACAGATTGTTGCTATCTGCGGCATCGGTGTTGGCCGGGTTGAGCCTGCTTTGCAGGCCTTCGCGAGCAAGCTCGCTCCCACAGGTATCACACCGAACTCTGTGGGAGCGAGCTTGTCGGAGCGCCGAACCGTCGCGAAGGACCGCAAAGCGGTCCCAACCACTCAATCCCGATAACCCAAGGCCGCCGATATCTCCCGACTCGCCCCCAGCAACGCCTGCAGAAACGCCTCCTGCGCCACCGCCGTATCCATCACCGCATCCGGCCCCGACAGGTTGATCGCTGCCGTGATCGCCCCACTGTGATCACGAATCCCGGCAGCGATGGCCGTGGAGTAATCCGACCGATGCAGCACCCAGCCCCGTGCTCGGTCCTCGGCAATCAATTGCTGCAACTCCGGCAGAGTGCGCGGCGCTGGCGATGGGTAATCATCCAGCCGCACATGCTGGTACAACTGGCTCAACGCACCCTCGGTCAAACCCGTCAGCAACACCCGGCCCAAGGCCGTGCCATGGCAGGGCAGCCGAGTCCCGATGGGAATATTGACGGTCAGCCGTTGCGGCGCGAAGGCGCGGTAGACATAGAGACTGTCGGTCTGCTCGCGAATGCTCAGGTGACACGACAGCGAGGTTCGGTCGCGCAGATCATTGAGATAGGGCATCGCCACCTCGACGATGTCGCGGCTGGCCAGGTAGGCGAAGCCGTCGGAGATGACCCGGCTGCCCAGCTCGAAATCACTGCGCCCGGCCTTGCGCAGGTAGCCCATGTCCACCAGCGTCTGGACGATGCGGTAGACGGCGGAGGGGCTGATTTCCAGGCGTTCGGCCATGTCCTGCATGCTCAGGCTGCGCTGGCGGGCGTTGAACATGCCGAGGATGGTGAGGCCGCGCTGGAGGGCGGGGACTCGGTAGTCCATGGGTTCTATAGCAGTCATGGTTGAAGTCCTGTGGTGACTGGGCGGGCCTCATCGCTGGCAANNTGGCAACGCCAGCTCCCACAGGTTCCGCGTGCACCGCCGAACCTGTGGGGCTCAACGACACATCAGCCGAGCAAGTTCTCCTGGTCCACCGGCACCCCACCAAACTCCCCCATGGCATCCAGCACCGCACCCTGGAAATACTCCACCGAAGCCCGGTCACACAGCAGATAGAACCTGGCCAGTTCCGCACTCCCGGCATTGATCACGATCACATTCAACCGCGCCACCGAGGTCTGCGCCACGCTCCCCAGCGGGAACGCCTCGGCGCGCAGGTCCACGCCGCAGATCTTCGCCATCACCTCGGCCACATGCTTCCCGGACAGCTGCAACCAGGCATGGCTGTCCTGGCGCGGCAGCAGGTAGTTGCGCGCTTCGCCCAACACCCAGCCCGCTTCTTCCGCGGCAATCCGCTGCCCCCGGTCTGCCAGGCTGCCCAGCAGGAAATATTCGGTCTGCGACAACCGCGCCACCAGGGTTCCATCGTCACAGGTCACCGCCTGATTGGGCGCCGATGGCAGCGAATACCCCCGCGCCGTCAGCCATCCGGCGGCGTCCACGCCACGGAAACCCACTCGTGGCAGATCGGTCAGGTCAATGAGCGCGCAGCGCTCGATAGGATTGAGACTGGTCATGGCTCAGAGCTCCTGGCGCTGGTTGTCGGGATCGAAGAACGGCAGTTTCACCACGGTGGCCTGGACGATTTCGCCACCCTCCACACGGATCGGAATGCGCATCCCCGGCTCGGCCTGATCCGCACCGGCATAGGCCAGCCCGATGATCTGCCCGAGGGTCGCGGAGTATTCGCAAGAGGTGACGTTGCCGCTGATATCCGCACCGCTAAGCACCAGGTGGCCTTCCAGCGGTTGCGAGCTGCCCTTGGGCAGGCTGAACCCGACCAGCTTGCGCTTGAGCGGCTGGCGCTCGAGGATCTCGATGGAGCGCTTGCCGACGAAGAACGGCTTCTTCCGGCCTATCGCCCACTGCATGTCGATCTCCCCCGGATGGGTCATGCCGTCGGTGTCCTGGCTGATGATCACGTGGCCCTTTTCCAGACGCAGCAAGCGCTGGCTTTCCACGCCGAACGGACGAATCCCGAACTCGGCCCCGGCTTCCATCAGCACATCCCAAAGCTTGCCGCCATGCCGCGCCGGAACGTGGATTTCATAGCCCAGCTCGCCGACGAAACCGACCCGCATCAAGCGCGCCGGAATCCCCGAAACGCTGCCGGTCCGCACGCCGAGATAAGGGAAGCCTTCCCCCGACAGGTCCACATCGCTGCAGATCTTTTCCATCACCTTGCGCGACAACGGCCCGGCCACGTTGACCGCCGCCAGCGCTGCGGTGACGTTGGCGATATCCACATCCAGGCGCCATTGCGCGTTCCACTTGAGCATCTGCTGGTAGATACGATCGACGCCGCTGGTGGTGGCGGTCACGTAGAAATGCCGCTCGGACAGACGGGCGATCACGCCATCGTCGATCACCACGCCATGCTCGTTGGTCATCAGGCCGTAGCGGGTCCGGCCCACCGGCTGCTTCTTGAACGGCATGGTGTACATCCGCTCCAGCAGCTCGGCGGCATCCGGGCCGCGCACGTCGAGGCCGCCCAGGGTCGAGACGTCGATCAGGCCGACCTTCTCCCGCACATGCCGCACTTCTTCCTGCATGCAGCGCTCGCGATCACCCGGCTTGCCGTAGTAGGCCGGACGCTGCCAGATCCCGGCAGGCATCAGCTTGGCACCCGCAGCCACATGGCGGCTGTGCATGGCGGTATGGCGATAGGGATCGAAGGCACGCCCGGCGACATGGGCCAGCTTCTCCGCCTCGAACGGCGGACGCGCCGTGGTCACCCCGGTTTCGCTGATGCTGCGCTTGGTCGCCTGGGCCACCAGCCGCGCCGTCGGCAACGCCGAATGACGACCTTGGGACGGCCCCATGCCGACGGTGGAGAAGCGCTTGACCAGTTGCACATCGCGATAGCCATGGCGGGTGGCGTTGACGATATCGCGCACCTGCAGGTCCTCGTCGAAGTCGACGAAATCCTTGCCTTTCGGATGAGCGAAGATCGGCCATTCGAAGTTGACCCGCGCCTCGCCGGCGAACTCGGCGGCGCCCACGCCCGGCTCCAGCCCCAGTGCTCGCACGGCGGCCG
>DQAA01000146.1 GCA_003523465.1 Pseudomonas sp. | reverse complement strand
ATGCGCAGGCCGAAGGCGACGTTCTGCGCCACGGTCATGTTGGGGAACAGCGCATAGCTCTGGAAGACCATGCCGATCCCGCGCTTCTGCGGGCTCTGCGGGACCAGGTCGTTGCCGTCGAGGAGGATCTTGCCGCTGTCCACGGGGGTCAGGCCGGCGATGCAGCGCAGCAGTGTCGACTTGCCGCAACCGGACGGCCCCAGCAGGGTGATGAACTCACCACGGCCGATATCGAAATTGATGTCCTTGAACACCGGGCTGCCGGCGTAGGTTTTTTCCAGGTTCTGGATGCTGACGAAGCTCATTTCAGGTCTTGTCCTTGTTCAGGCGGTTGGCTGCCCAGGTCAGCACCAGCACGAAGAGGAAGTAGGAAATCACCAGGGCACTGTTGAAGTGGCCACTGCTGTTGCGCATGTTGTTGAGGTACACCTGCAGGGTTTCGTAGCGGGTACCGACCAGCAGGTTGGCGAAGACGAATTCGCCGAAGAGGAAGGAGAACGACAGCAGCAGCGCCACCATCAGGCCCTTGCGCAGGTTCGGCAGGACCACCAGGAACGCCGCCTGCCAGGTGCTGGCGCCGAGCAACTGGGCGGCGTCCATCAGGTCGCGCAGGTTGATGGCCTGGAGGTTGTTGGTGATCGCCCGGTACATGAACGGCAAGGCCACGGTGAAGTAGCAGCCGATCAGGATCCACGGCGTGCCGACCATGGCCATGGGCCCCGAGCCGTACAACTGCAGCAGGCCCACCGAGGACACCACCGGCGGCACCGCGAAGGGCAGCAGGATGAGGATGTTCATCAGCCCGTCGAGCTTGGGGAAGTGGTAATGCACCACGAACAGCAGCGGCAGGATCAACAGCACCGACAGCGCCAGGGCGCCGACGCAGACCAGCAGCGACTGGGCGAAGGCGGTGAGGAAGCGCGGGTCGCTCCACAGCGCCACGTACCATTTGAAGGTCAGCCCGCTGGGCAGCAGGCTCGCCGACCAACTGGTGGAGATCGAATAGAGCAGGGTGCCGGCCAGCGGCAGGAGCAGGATCAGGAACAGCACCCAGACCACCACGCGGTGGTAGGTGGCACTGCGGCCCGGTTCAGCGCGCGACATGGTAGCTCCTCTTCAGCAGCCATTGATGGACCAGGGTGACCAGGGTCATCAGCCCGACCAGGATGATCGCCAGGGCGCTGGCCAGGTTCGGGTCGAGGGTGATATCGCCGGCCACCAGGGCGGCGATGCGGATCGGCAGCACGTTGAAGTTGCCGGTGGTCAGGGCGTACACCGTGGCGTAGGCGCCGAGGGCGTTGGCCAGGAGGATGACGAAGGTGCCGAGCAGCGCCGGGGTCAGCACCGGCAGGCCGATATGCCGCCAGTATTGCCACGCGCTGGCCCCGAGCAGGGAGGNNAGTCTTCGCGCAGGGCATCGAAGGCCGGGTAGAGCAGCAGTACGCCGAGGGGAATCTGGAAGTAGGTGTAGAGGATGATCAACCCGGTCTTGGAGTACAGGTTGAAATCCTCGATCAGCCCGGCCTGCTTCAGGGCCAGGGTCAGGGCGCCGTTGAAGCCGAGCAGGATGATGAAGGCGAAGGCCAGCGGTACCCCGGAGAAGTTGCTGGTCATGTTGGCGAAGGCGTTGACGAAATCCCGCAGGCGCGAATCGACCCGTTGCAGCGAATAGCTGCCCAGCACCGCGATCAGGATGCCGAACAGGCTCGACCAGAAGCTGATCTCCAGGCTGTGCTGGATCGCCTGGCGGTAGAACTTCGAGGCGAAGATCTTGCTGAAGTTGTCCAGCCCCCAGCCGCTCTCGGCTTGCAGGCTATGGATCGCCACCCAGGCCAGCGGGGCGATCTGGAAGATAATGAAGAATACTGCGAAGGGCAGCAGGCACAGCAGCGCCAGCCACTTGCCGCGGGATAACGGATTCAAGAAAGCAGCTCCCGGCAAAACGGTTTGTCGTGGGCCGCACCCAGCAACTGGCAAATGGTGCCGCACAGCTCGGTTTGCAGGGGATTGGCGGTGGTGGCGAGGCTGAATGCGTCGCCGAAGACGAACAGCGGCACGTCCCGTTCTTCGGGTAGCAGGCCGTTGTGCGAGCGGTCGTTGTTCATGCCGTGGTCGGCGGTCACCAGCACCTGGTAGCCCTCGGCAAGCCAGGTGGCCAGGTAGTCGGCGAGGAGGATGTCGGCACTGCGCGCACTGTTGCGGTACTGGCTGCTGTCCAGGCCGTGGCGGTGACCGGCGTCGTCGATGTTCATCGGATGGATCAGCAGAAAGCCCGGATCGTGCTTGCGCCGCAGGTACTCGGCATCGGCGAACAGGTGCGAGTCGGGGTAATGGTCGGCGTAATAGAACAGGCCATGCTGGATCGGCAGTTTCGGCGCCTGGGTATGGCGGTCACGGACCGGGTCGAAGGGCGTGCGGTTGTACAGTTCGCTGACCCAGTGGTAGGCCGCGGCGGCGGTACTGATCCCGGCATCGCGGGCGTAATGGAAGATGCTGCGCTGGGTGGACAGCCGCGACACCTGGTTGTGCACGATGCCGCTGTCGATCGGCGGCACGCCGGTGAGAATGCATTCGTACAGCGGCCGGGACAGGGCCGGCAGCTCGCATTGCAGGCGGTACAGCGCGGCGCGGTCGGCTTCGACGTAGGCGTGCAGGTGACCCATGGCGTGCTGGGCAACCTGGTGGCTGAGGC
>DQAA01000371.1 GCA_003523465.1 Pseudomonas sp. | reverse complement strand
CTCGGCGCCGAACGGGTGGAGCACGGCGTCGACTTCGACCAGGCCCGCGCCGAGGCGGCCCGGATTGCGCAGGCGCGTGGCTACGAAAGCGTGCCGCCGTTCCACCCCGATCTGATTCGTGGCGTTGCCACCTATGCTCTGGAATTTTTCGAAGCGGTAGCGGGGCTGGATGCGGTCTACGTGCCGATCGGCATGNNCGCGACCTGCTCGGGCTGGATACGCAGATCATCGGCGTGGTTTCCAGCGAGGCGGATGCCTTCGCCCGCAGTATCGAAGCGGGGCGAATCGTCACCACCGAAACCGCCGACACCTTTGCCGACGGCATGGCCTGTCGCATGCCGCAGCCGGAAGCCTTCGAGATCATTCGCCAGGGCGCGGCGCGGATCGTCCGGGTTACCGACCAGGAAATCGCCCAGGCGATCCGCATCTACCACGAGGACACCCACAACACCGCCGAAGGCGCGGGCGCAGCCGGGCTGGCGGCGCTGTACCAAGAGCGCGAGCGGCAGCGAGGGCGCAAGGTGGGGGTGATCTTGAGCGGGGCGAATATCGATCGTGGGGTATATGCGCGGGTGTTGGGGGAGGGCTGAAAAGTCTTGAATGAACTCCGGGGAAAGAGTGCTATCTGGTTTTGATAGCATTTGGCGATGTTCCACCATTGGCGCTGTCACCGGCCACACCCAGGCAAGGAGGCCAAGCGTTATCAGGTCGAGGAAGCACGGGAGTTCCTTCTGCGGGCAGGAGTTCATACATGAGCAACATGAGTTACAAGGGCTATTCAGCCCGGGTCGAATACGATCCTCGCGACGATATCTTCGTCGGCAGGGTGCTGGGCGTACGGGACATCATCAGTTTCCACGCCAGTTCCGTCAGTGCCTTGCATGAGGAGTTCCGCGTGGCGCTGGATGATTATCTGGCGGATTGCGCAGAGCAAGGCGTCACGCCAGACAAACCGGCCTCTGGCAAGGTGATGTTGCGTATTCGCCCGGAAGTCCATGCTGCGGCGACCATCGCCGCGCAGAAACAGGGCAAGAGCCTCAATCAATGGGCTGATGAGGTTTTCGAGCGAGCGGCTTTGGTCTGATCCGCGCAATTTCTTCCAATACATCCCCCCACCAATCCGTTCTAATCCCGGCTGCCTTTTCTCGCAGCCGGTAGCGGACCCTCCTTCATGCCTTTCTCCAACGGTTTTCTTCTTTCCCTTTCCCTGTGCCTCGATATCGGTATCGCCAATATCGCCATGCTCACCCTGGCCATGCAGCGTGGTTTCTGGCAAGGCATGTGGCTGGGCCTGGGCACCTGCGTTGGCGATCTGCTCTACGCCCTGGCTGCGCTGGCCGGGATGACCGTGCTGCTGCAATTCGAGACGGTACGCTGGGTGCTGTGGATCGGCGGTTCGCTATTGCTGGTGTGGTTTGCGCTGAAGATGCTGCTGGCGGCCATCCGCGGCGATGCCCATCTGGATACCGACGCGCAGGTGGTTCGCGAATCGCCGTGGCGCGAGTTTTTGCGGGGCATCTTCCTGGCGATGTCCTCGCCCAGCGCGATCCTCTGGTTCGCCGCCGTGGGTGGCGTGCTGATTTCCCGATCGGGCGCTGGCGGGCCGGTGGAGGCGGGGTTGTTCCTTGGCGGTTTCTTCAGTGCCGGTGTGCTCTGGTGCGTGATGATCTGCGGTGTTGCCAGCCACGGTGGACGACTGCTCGGCGATCGCCTGCTGACCTGGTCGTACCTGGCTTCGGCAGGGATCTTCTGCTATTTCGCGGTCTATGTGATCGTTTCCGGCTACCGCGAATTCATCCTCGCCCCGGCGCTCTGAATGCCTGCCAGTAGTGATGGGGCGTGATGCCCATGACCCGGCGAAACGCATTGATGAAGTGGCTCTGGTCATAGAAACCGAGACCAAGGGCCACGTCCCCAGGATGCTGGCCGTCACGCAGCCGCCGGCGTGCTTCGCTCACCCGCAACTGCATGTGGTACTGCAGCGGCGCCAGCCCNNGACTTGCTCAGGCCGGCCAGCGCCGCCAGTTCATCCAGGCCGAGGCGGACGTGCGGGACATCGCGCATGCACTGCATCACCCGGTGCATCGCAATGTCCTGCTCACCGGCAGGGCCGGCAGGTCGCTCCAGCAATTGCCCCAGCAGCGCCAGCAGGGCCTCTTCGCGGTGGGCCGGTTGCTCGTCATCGCTGCGGGCGAAGTCGACGATGGCGCGGTACAGCCCGGCGTCCTGGAAAACCCCTTGGTCGAAGCAGGGCGCGCCGGAAAAGTGTTTCAGGTTATTTTCCCGAGCGACCCGTTCCAGAGCCTCCGGCGCCAGATGCAGGCTGATGTATTCCACCCCTTCGGCGGCGAATTCCGAGGCCTGGACCGCCAGCGGGTTATAGAGCGTGATTGCGCCCGACGGCACCTCCAGGGTGCGTCCATCCAGCCAGATGCGCTCATTTCCCCACACGTTCGCGCCGAGCACATATTCGTCGTGGGTGTGCCGTTCGAAACAGGCCGCGCCACTGGCCCTGACCCAGGAAGATTCGACCAGTCCACATGCTCGCAATGGTTGGCTGATTAATGCCATCTGACAGGTTCCCCGAAGTGTGCAACGCAGCTACGCTAGCGGAGTGCCAGCAAGGGCGGCAACCCATAAATGCCGCCTGGCAGGCTCTTTTGAATCGACTTTGCGAGGCACGGATATGGCGACCCAGATGGATACCGGTCTCACCCCGGTCAGAATCGAAAATGGCCGTTCTTTCACCATTGCCGGTTTCGGCGAGCGTTACACCCAACAGACCAACAAGGGCATCCCCGCACTGTGGCAACGCCTTGCGCCGCAGGTCGGCAAGATCCCGGGACAGATCGGCGACGACACCTATGGTGTCTGCTGCAACTTCGATGGCCACGGCGGGTTCCTCTATATCGCCGGGGTCGAGGTTCGCAGTACCAGCGTCCTGCCCCAGGGCTTCACCTGGCACACCCTGGCGCCGCAGCGCTATGCGGTGTTCGAGCATCACGGCAAGATCAGCGGCCTGGGCCATACCTTCGAAAAGATCTGGAAGCAGTGGTTGCCGGCGTCCGGTGAGCGTGCCGCCGACGCGCCGGAATTCGAGCGTTACNNCTTCGATCCACGTTCGGCCAGCGGTACGGTGGAAATCTGGATACCGCTGGAACCCGCCTGATTCTTTTTTCCCTCCCTGTCGATTTGCCGTTTTCCCGTTCGACCAGTGCTGGGGGGTGCCGGATTTCTCCGGCACCCCCCAGCACCGAGAGGACGTAGCGATGAACAGCGCCGCCGAACACGAAATCCGTCAACTGATCGAACGCTGGATCCAGGCCGTGCGCGACCGCGACCTGGAGGCCATCGTCGCGCCCTATGCCGACGACATCGTCGCCTTCGACGCGATCAAGGCCCTGCAATTCAAGGGCAAGGCCGACTACCGCGCACATTGGGAGATGTGCATGGGCTTTTGCACCGGGCCCATGGTCTTCGAGGTCGCGCAGCTCACCGTGCACGCCGATGGCGACCTGGCCCTGGCCCATTGGCTGAACCGTTGCGGGCCGGCTGACGACGAGAGCCAGTGCGGCTTCATGCGAGTCAGCGTTGGTTACCGGCGCAGCGCCGGGCACTGGCAGGTGATCCACGAACACTGGTCCGCGCCCTTCGACATGGAAACCCAGAAAGCCCTGTTCGACCTCAAGCCCTGACCCCGCGTCGGAGAACGTCATGAAATACCTGTGCCTGGTCTACTGTGATGAAACCCTGTTGCACGGCCTGCCCGAGAGCCCTGCGGATGCGGATTGCATGGCCTACGCCCTGTCGATCCAGGACAGCGGCCGCATGCTCGCCGCCGAGGCGCTCAAACCGGTGCAGACCGCTACCACGGTGCGGGTACGGGGTGGGCAGATGAGCCTGACCGACGGGCCCTTCGCCGAAACCAAGGAGCAACTGGCCGGCTTCTATCTGGTGGAGGCCCGCGACCTCAACGAAGCGCTGAACATCGCCCGCGGCATTCCGGCGGCGCGGGTCGGCAGTGTCGAGGTCCGGCCGGTGCGCGAGCTGCACCCCTGAACGAGGAGAAGAAAAGCCATGCATCCTCAGCAATCCGGCCAGGAAGAAGCGCGGCATGAACTGTCCCTGAGCCGCTTGATCGACGCGCCGCGTACCCGGGTGTTTCGCGCCTGGACCGATCCGCAACTGCTCAGCCGCTGGTGGGGCCCCCACGGCATGACCACTCCCGTATGCGAAATGCAGCTGTGGGTCGGCGGCCTGTTCCGCACCGTATTGCGCGCGCCGGACGGCAGCGAGTACCCGAACCAGGGAATCTTCCTGGAGATCGTCGCGCCGGAGCGGATCGTCTTCACCGACGCCTTCGGCCCCGGCTGGGTACCCTCGGCCCGGGCCTTCATGACCGCCGTGATCACCCTCGACGATATTCACGGCAAGACCCTCTACACCGCCCGCGCCTGGCACTGGAGCGCCAGCGACCGCCAGGCCCATGAGGAAATGGGCTTTCACCGGGGCTGGGGCGAAAGCCTCGACCGCCTGGTGGAACTGGTAACCGGCCCGCCGAGCGATTGGTGAGCACCGCCGAGGCGGTGCGTGCCGCGATCGAGCAGGTCTACCGGGAAGAGTCGCGGCGTATCCTGGCGACCCTGATCCGCTTGCTGGGAGATTTCGACCTGGCCGAGGAGGCGCTGCATGAGGCCTTCTTCATTGCCGTCGAACGCTGGCAGCGCGACGGCATTCCTGCGAGCCCCAGGGCCTGGCTGGTGTCCACCGGGCGCTTCAAGGCCATCGATGGCTTGCGCCGGCGTGCCCGCTTCGAACGCTCG
>DQAA01000535.1 GCA_003523465.1 Pseudomonas sp. | reverse complement strand
GTACCGCCGGCGTTGCCGACGTTGCCGGCAATATCGGTGACGCGGCTGGTGAGTACCTTGCTGCCATCGGCGCCGAGGCTGCCGCTGGTGAGCGTGACGTCGCGGTAGCCGTTGATAATGTCGGCGCCGGTCAGGGTGGAACGCACCGGCGTGCTGAAGGCGCTGCCGTCCAGCAGCAGTTCGAGCGAGTCGCCGGCCACCGCGTTGGTGCCCGCCAGGCTGATGCGCAGCGACGGGTTGCTGACGTTGGTCCGGTTGTCGGTATTCGAGCTGCCGCTGTCGGAGGCCGCGACCAGCAGGATCGGGTTGCTCGGCGTACCCGGGGCGGTGGTGTCGAGGGTCAGGGTCAACGCACCGCCGGAGGTGCCGATGTTGCCGGCGATGTCGATGACGCGGCCGCTGATCACCTTGGCACCATTGGCGCCGAGGCTGNNCTGAGCGTGCGCGTGACCGGCGTGGCGAAGGGGGCGCCGCCAATCAGCAATTCGACGGTATCGCCGGCCACGGCGCCGGTGCCTGCGAGGGAGAAGCGCACCTGCGGGTTGGTCACGTTGGTGACGTTGTCCAGGGCGGACGAACCGCTGTCCGAGAGGCTGTCCAGCTGGATGGGGTTGCTCGGGGCGAGCGGGGCGGTCTTGTCGATGGTGACCGTCCGGGCAGGGCTGAGGGGGCTGATCAAAGAGCCGGCCGAGACCTGGGCGTAGACGTTGTAGGTGCCGTTGAGGCCGGCGGTGCTGACGTTCCTGACGGTCCAGGTATCGTTTTCGAGAAACGCGGTGGAGCTGGAGTCGCCATCGTCAAAGATCCCGTTGTTGTTGACATCGATGAATACCCGCACCGTGCTCCTGTTGTCGCCGACTGCGCTGGTACCGAGGAAGGTCAGGTTGTCGGCGCTGGTGATCCTGTCGGAGCTGCTGCTGCCCAGGTCGCTGCCGGGGGAAAGACCGGGGGCGCCCGGTGCTATCGGCGTCACTTCGACGGTGATGACCCTGGTGGTGTAGGTGGTGCCGTCGCTGACCCTCACGGTGAAGGCATCGGTGCCCGCGAATCCGGTGAAGGGCGTGTAGGTGATGGTGCCGCCGGACGTGATGCTGGTGCCGCCGCTGGCGGCGTTGGAATTGATCAGTACCAGCATGCCGTTGTTTGGCGACGTCTCCCGTGACCAGACCAGGGTCTGTCCGGTATCGGTATCGCTTGCCACCAGCAGCGAGCGGAGATCGACCGCCGTGCCGTTCTGGGTGGTGGTGATCCTGGAGGTACTGGCGACGAAGGACGGCGAAGTGTTCGCCAGCAAGGCATCGTAGCCGCTGACGTTGCTCTGGCTGATGGCCTGGTCCGCTTCGACCGTGCCCACCCGGGTTTCCAGCGTCCAGTTGCCGCCCAGGCTGGCGGCGCCGGTGGCATCGGTGGATGCGGCGATATCCGCCCGGGTCAGGGCGGCCCACTGTTCGACATAGCGCTGGCCGCTGTCGCCCTGGGCCACGTCGCAGCCATACAGCAGGATGTCGCCGCTGTCGCTCAGGGCGCTGCCGATCTTCGCCAGGGTCTGGGCATGGCTGTCCAGCGTGGCCGGGTCGAGGGCCATGCCGCCGAGGGAGATCTTGCCTGGCTCGCCGTGGCTGAGAATGTGCACGGCGTCGATGCCGCTGCGTCCGTCCAGGTAATCGGCGATCTGCTGCAGGCCATCGTGGTTGTCGTCGAGAATCACCACCTCGGTGCCGGCCTTGAGGCCGTTGACCAGTTGTTGGTAGTGGTCGACCTTGGCGTCGATGAACACCACTTCCTGGCGCGGGGCGTTCTGCTCGCTACGGATGTCTGCCGTTGCGGCGGGGGGCTGCGAAGTGTCCTGGGCGGTGTCCTTTGCCGGCGTGGTGTCATGGGCGGTGTCGGCAGTGGTCTGCGCCGCGGCATCATCGGCAACGACGCCCACCGAGGCATCGAACATGATCCGTGGTTCAAGCGCCATCAATAGAGGGGCTGGGCTGGCAGCCATCGCCTGTTGCGGCGCAGATGGCTTGTTCCAGAAACCTTTGATGAACTTCATGCAACCCCCCCAGGGTGTACGTGCGCCCCAAGTGGGTGGGAACGCAAAAATGGCGCGCCGGAGTGCACCGCCAATTGAATTGAAGGCAATAAACCACTGACTGAAACTTTGAGTGCAAAGTAACTTTGTATTTGAAAGCACTGTCAGAAGTGATCGGCTAGTTTGATAAAAGCTTTAAGTTTGTTATTGAGTCTTGAAGTTATGTTCATGTGCGCTTGTTGTCGGCGTTAAACCTGCGCCGCCTTGCGCATCACCTGCCAGGTCTTCTCATCCGCCGGAATCAAATGCTCGATCCGCAACGACGCCACGCTGATATCCAGCGGCATGCCGAACGTGGTGAAGGTCGAGAGAAACCTCAGTTCCCCGTCCGCAGTGCCCACGCGAGTGAGGACCAGCGGCGACGCCTCGTCGTCCAGTGTCGGGCCCTGGGGCCGTGGCAATCCTTGCAGGCGCCTGGCCAGCCCGGGATTGCCAAGCGCCTC
>DQAA01000537.1 GCA_003523465.1 Pseudomonas sp. | reverse complement strand
TCATCGCCGCCCTGGGGCTGCTGATGGCGCCGGCCGGTTTGTGGCTGGCCCACCGTTTGCCCAACGCGCCGCTGGCCTTGGGCTTCTCCGTCGTACTGGTCTATGCCTGCTCGCGAATAATGATGAAGGCACGACGGGAACTCAGGGGCGAAGCGCCCTGGGGCGAGCGCAAGCTCCAGCCGTGCGTACTGAATCCGCAACAAGGCCGACTGCGCTGGACCCTCCCCTGCGCCCGCGCCCTGGCGTTCACCGGCATGTTCAGTGGCTTGCTCTCGGGCCTGCTCGGTGTCGGCGGTGGCTTTGTCATCATTCCTGCGCTGGGGCGCTACACCAATCTCGACATGAAGAGCATGGTGGCAACGTCACTGGCCGTGATCGCCCTGGTGTCCACCGGCAGCGTGGTGACCGCCAGCCTCAGCGGGGTGATGCACTGGACGGTGGGCGCACCATTCGCGGTCGGTGCATTGCTGGGATTGTTGGGAGGGCGCCAGGTTGCCCATCGCCTGGCCGGCCCGCGCCTGCAGCAGGCTTTCGCCGTGGTTGGAATCGGTGCCGCCGTGCTGCTCGCCTGCAGCACCCTACTCGGCCAGTAGCTCGTCCTGTTCCTCCGTGCACAGCGCCAGCAGGTAGTCCCAGACCACCCGCAGGCGCACCGACTTGTGCAGCTCGCGGCGGGTACTGATCCAGTAACTGCGCTGGATGGTTTCGCTGGGCAGGATGCGCACCAGCCCAGGGTCATGCCGGGCCATGTAGTTGGGCAGCACCGCGATGCCCAGCCCGGCACGTGCAGCGTGTTGCTGGGCGATCACGCTGGTGCTGCGGAACACCACGTTCGGCGCCCGGCAGAAGCTGTGGAGGAACAGCAGTTCCTGGCTGAACAGCAGGTCGTCGACATAGCCGATCCAGCTGTGCCGGGCGAGATCCTCGCGGCTGTTCAGCGCCGGCGCCCGGGCCAGGTAGTCGCGGCTGGCGTAGAGCGCCAGGCGGTAATCGGTGAGCTTGCGGGTGATCAGCAGGTCGGCGTTGGGCCGCTCCAGATGGATGCTGATTTCCGCCTCACGGTTGATGATGCTGACGAAGCGCGGCACCGCCACCAGTTCCACTTCCAGCCCCGGATAACGCTCGAACAGCCCACTCAGGCGCGGCGTGAAAAACACGATGCCGATGCCTTCGGTCACCCCCAGGCGAATCTTGCCCAGCGGCGTGATGGCCTGGGTGATCTCCTCCTGTGCTAGCAGCGCGACATTCTCCATCGCCTCCGCATGCTTGAGCAGAGCCTGCCCTGACGGGGTCAGTTCATAGCCCTGGGCATGCTGGACGAACAGCGCCGTGCCCAGGCTCTGCTCGATGTTTTCGATATGCCGGGCCACCGTGCTGTGGGTGGTGTTGAGGCGCTTGGCGGCGGTGAGCAGGCGGCCGCTGCGCTGGAGTTCGAGAAAAAACCGCAGATCATTCCAGTCGAACATGCTGTTCCCGTTAATCCCTGGTCGCGCTGGCGCTGCGTTAAAACGCACAGCGGTTGAGTGAAATCTCTCGTTTTCATCTCGAAAATAATCAACAACACTGCAGGAAGACAAGAATAAAAATCAGGCGCGAGGTTTGAAATGCCATCAGCCGATCTGTCCTACGACTACGTCATCGTCGGTGCCGGGCCTGCAGGTTGCCTGCTGGCCAACCGCTTGTCCGCCGATCCGTCCTGCCGTGTCGCCCTGCTCGAAGCGGGTGGGCGCGACAACTACCCCTGGATTCACATTCCGGTGGGCTATCTCTACTGCATTGGTAACCCGCGCACCGACTGGTGCTTCAAGACCGAGAACCAGCCCGGCCTCGATGGCCGCAGCCTGGGTTATCCACGGGGCAAGGTGCTGGGTGGCTGCTCGTCGATCAACGGCATGATCTACATGCGCGGCCAGGCCGGTGATTACGACCGCTGGGCCGAAGAAGGCAACGAGGGCTGGGCCTGGAAGGACGTGCTGCCGCTGTTCAAGGCCAGCGAACGACACTTCGCCGGCGCTGCGGAAATGCACGGCGGCGAGGGCGAATGGCGTGTCGAACAACAGCGATACTCCTGGCCGATCCTCGATGCCTTCCGCGAGGCCGCGGCGCAACAGGGCATCGCCAGCGTCGATGACTTCAACGGCGGCGACAACCAGGGCTGTGGATACTTTCAGGTCAACCAGAAAGCCGGAGTGCGCTGGAACGCATCCAAGGCGTTTCTGCGACCGATCGCCCATCGCCCCAACCTCGATGTGCTGACTGGCGTCGAAGTCGATCGGGTGATCCTCGAGAACGGCCGCGCAGTAGCCGTTCGCGGACGCCGCGAAGGCCAGTGGCAGGCGTTCACCGCCCGTCGCGAGATCCTCCTGTGCGCCGGCTCCATTGGCTCGCCCGGCATCCTCCAGCGCTCCGGCATCGGCCCGCGTCCTTTGCTGGAACGCCTCGGCATCGGCGTACAGCACGAGTTGCCCGGCGTCGGCGGCAATCTCCAGGACCACCTGCAACTGCGCCTGATCTACCAGGTGGACAACGTGCGCACCCTCAACCAGGTCGCCAACAGCCTTATCGGCAAGATGGGTATGGGCCTGCGCTACCTCTATGACCGCAGCGGCCCGCTGGCGATGGCACCGAGTCAGTTGGGCGCCTTCGTGCGCAGTGGCCCGGAACAGACCTCGGCCAACCTCCAGTACCACGTCCAGCCGCTGTCACTGGACCGCTTCGGCGAACCGCTGCACCGCTTCGCCGCGTTCACCGCGTCGGTGTGCAACTTGCGTCCGGTCAGTCGCGGGCGTGTGGATATCCGTTCTGCCGACCCGTCCGTGGCCCCGCTGATCGACCCCAACTACCTCAGCGACGCCGCAGACCTCAAGGTCGCCGCCCAGGCCATCCGCATCACCCGCTCCATCGTCGGCTCCCCTGCCCTGGCACCTTTCTCGCCACGGGAATACCTGCCGGGCGCGGCGTTGCACAGCGAAGAGGAATTGCAGAAGGCCGCCGGCCAGATCGGCACGACCATCTTCCATCCGGCGGGTACCTGTCGCATGGGCAGCGGCCCGCTGGACGTGGTGGATGCGCAACTGCGGGTGCACGGCATCCCCGGCCTGCGGGTCGCCGATGCGTCGATCATGCCGAACATAGTGTCGGGCAATACCTGCTCCCCCACCTTGATGATCGCGGAGAAGGCCGCGCAACTGATCCTCCAGGGCCATGAGGCCGCCAGCAACCGCAGTGACCGAGCAACGATAACGACGCCCTGAGCCTTGCACGGGCGGCGCGCAACAGTGACACCGGCAGCAGTCGACCGGTGTCGACAGTGGACAACAACAATAATCACTGTGCCTCTGACCAGAGGCCGAGGACAGCACGATGTCGGACACCCTCCAGCAACAGGGCGCCACTACCGCGGTCAACAGCCGCCGGGAAGAGCGCAAGATCATTTTCGCGTCATCCCTCGGGACGGTTTTCGAGTGGTATGACTTTTTTCTCTACGGGGCCCTGGCTGCCGTCATCAGCAAGCAGTTCTTCGCCGGGGTCAACGACACCACGGCGTTCATCTTCGCGCTGATGGCCTTTGCCGCGGGCTTCCTGGTCAGGCCCTTCGGTGCGCTGGTGTTCGGCCGCCTGGGTGACATGATCGGGCGCAAGTACACCTTCCTGGTGACCATCATCCTCATGGGCCTGTCGACCTTCGCGGTCGGTTTGCTGCCCACCTACGCCAGCATCGGCATTGCCGCACCGATCATCCTCGTGGTGCTGCGCATGCTCCAGGGGCTGGCGCTGGGCGGTGAATATGGTGGCGCGGCAACCTACGTGGCCGAGCATGCGCCACCCGGCAAGCGCGGTTTCCACACCGGCTTCATCCAGTCCACCGCCACCCTCGGCCTGCTGCTGTCGCTGCTCGTGGTACTGGGCAGCCGCTACATCAGCGGCGACCAGTTCGAAACCTGGGGCTGGCGCCTGCCGTTCCTGCTGTCCATCGTCCTGTTGGGGATCTCTACCTGGATCCGCATGAGCATGCATGAGTCGCCGGCCTTCGTGAAAATGAAGGCCCAGGGCAAGGTCAGCAAGTCACCGATCCGCGAGTCGTTCACCTCCTGGCCGAACCTCAAGGTGGTGCTCACCGCGCTGTTCAGCATCAACGCCGGGCAGGCAGTGACCTTCTACACCGCGCAGTTCTACGTGCTGTTCTTCATGACCCAGATGCTCAAGATGGACCCGGCCCAGGCCAACACCCTGCTGATCATCAGCGTGGTCATCGGTGCGCCGTTCTTCGTCTTCTTCGGCTGGCTGTCGGACCGTATCGGACGCAAGCCGATCCTGATGGTCGGCCTGCTGCTGGCCACCGTCCTTTACTTCCCGCTGTTCAAGGCGCTGAGTCATTACGCCAACCCGCAGATCGATGCCGCCAGCCGCCAGGCGCCCATCGTGGTACTGGCCGACCCTGCAGGCTGCACCTTCCAGTTCGACCCTGTGGGTAAAGCGCGCTTCGACAGCCCCTGCGACAAGGTCAAGACCTTCCTGGTCAAGCAAGGCCTGCCCTACAGCTCGCAAGCCCAGCCAGCCGGCAGTGCAGTGGCGGTGACCGTGGGCGAGCAGCGTATCGAAGGCTTCGACGAAGCCGCCCTGCGCGCCGCCATCGACAAGGCCGGCTACCCCGCCAAGGCGGAGGCCGGCAACGTCAACCAGCCGATGGTGGTGCTGTTGATCGTGGTGATGATCCTGATCGCCACCATGACCTACGGCCCCCTGGCGGCGGTGATGGTCGAACTCTTCCCGACCCGCATCCGCTATACCTCGATGTCCCTGCCCTATCACATCGGCAATGGCTGGTTTGGCGGCTTCCTGCCCACCGTGTCGTTTGCCCTGGTGGTGTACACCGGCGACATCTTCTACGGGCTCTGGTATCCGGTGTTGATCACCGGGGTCAGTCTGGTGGTCGGGCTGTTCTGCCTGAAAGAAACCAAGGATGTGGATATCGACAAGGTCTGAGGGAATTCCAGGCACAAAAAAACCGGCGTAAAAGCCGGTTTTTTTATTCCGCGAAAAAACTTATGCACGATTTACCTGGAACGGTCATACAGAGAAATATGTAGAAAGATTAGTAACTTAGCTGCGTTTTTTTGCGTTCATCCAAATATTGTCAACAAGTTATCCACAGATGGGGCTCAGGCAACCGACTGGGTTTCGCTGGATGCCGGTTGTGGTGGCAGCGAGCCCAGTTCGCGCTGGGTTTTTTCGTTCCAGGCGGCAGCGCGGTCGTTCAGCTCGGCGATGGCCCGTGGACCACTGCCTTCGGCCCACATCGGCTCGCCAATGACCACTTCGATGGTGCCGGCGCGTTTGCCCCAGCCCTCTTTCGGCCAGTACTTGCCGGCGTTGTGGGCGATAGGCAGTACCGGCAGGTCGGCATTCACCGCCAGGGCGGCGCCGCTGCGGGAGAACTTGCCGATCTGGCCGAACGGTACGCGGGTGCCTTCGGGGAAGATCAGCACCCACACCTTCTGCTTGAGCAGTTCGTCGCCCTTGGCGGCGACCTGTTTCAGCGCCGCCTTCGGGTTGTCGCGGTCAATCGCGATGGGCCGCAGCATGGCCATGGCCCAGCCGAAGAACGGTACGAACAGCAATTCGCGCTTGAGCACCTGGCTCAAAGGCTGGAAATAGGCGGAGAGGAAGAACGTCTCCCAGGTGCTCTGGTGATTGGACACGATCACGCAGGGCCGCTCGGGGATATGCTCGGCGCCGGTCACCTTGACCTTGATGCCGAGGAAGACGCGCACCAGCACCAGCGCGAAGCGGCACCAGTAGACGTTGATGAAGCGATAGCGGACAGGGAACGACAGGAACGGCGCGATAAAGAAGCTCAGCGAGCACCAGAGCAGCGAACTGGTCCCCAGCAGCACATAGAACAGGAAAATTCTGATCGCCTGCAGGATCGACATAGCAGCGTGTACCGTTGCGGGCGTGCCCGCCTGAAGTAAGAACGCGCCCGCCAAGGGCAAGCGCGTCAGGTGTGGATAAGTTTTCTGGCAATGGCCGCCAGGTCGTCGAAAATCAGTGTATTCGGCGGTACGCCCTTGGCGAGGGTCTTTTCACCCTTGCCGGTACGAACCAGAACCGGTTGAGCATCGACGGCCAATGCAGCCTCCAGGTCACCCTTGCTGTCGCCGACGAACCACACGCCGGTCAGCTCGACCCCGTAATGCCCGGCGATTTGCAGCAGCATGCCGGGTTTGGGTTTGCGGCAATCGCAGCCATCGTCCGGCCCGTGCGGGCAATGAACGATCAGGCCGACCT
>DQAA01000221.1:1200-2944 GCA_003523465.1 Pseudomonas sp. | reverse complement strand
CTTGCCAGCGATGAGGCCCGACCTGACAGCCGGGCTCCTAGATCAGGCGAGGCTCTTGCTCACCACTTCGAACACATCACTGGACAACTGCCCCGAATCGCGGATCCGCTGCAGCTCGCCCTTCATCAGCGCCTGGCGCGCCGCGTCGTACTTGCGNNAGTTGCCGCGAGGCGATCTGCGGGTTCAGGGCGTTGAGCTCGATGACGATGTCCGCCAGGAAGCGATAACCCGAACCATCCGCCGCATGGAAGTTGACCAGGTTCTGCCCGGCAAAGGCACCGACCAGGGCACGCACCTTGTTCGGGTTCTTCATGGTGAACGCCGGGTGCTCCATCAGCTTGCGCACCCGCGCCAGGCCACCCGGCAAGGTGCTGCCGGCCTGGACGCTGAACCACTGATCCATGACCAGCGGGTTGTCCTTGAAGTGCTCGGCGAAGGCTTCCAGCGCCTTGGCCCGCTCGGCCTCGAACGGCGAGTTGACCAGCACGGCAAGGGCGGTCAGGCGCTCGGTCATGTTGTCGCAACCGTCGAACTGCTCCAGCGTGGCGGCCAGGACTTCCGGCTTGGCACTGAGCATCAGGTACGACAGGACGATGTTCTGCAGGCCACGACGGGCAAAGTGCTCGGCCTCGGCGACGTACTCGGTCTTGCGCGAGATCTCGCGGTTGGCCTGGTAACGCGCCAGCAGGCCATCGAACAGCTGCTCCGCCAGTTGCTTGCGGGCGAACTCGCGGGCCGTGTGAATGGCATCGACATCCGCCACTTCGCTGATCTCGGTGAGGTACGCCTCGCTCGGCAGCGAAAGCATCTCGGCGACCATGGCCTGGTCCAGGCCGTCGTTGCCGAGGACGCTGCCCAGGGCGCTGACCAGACGCTGGTCCAGCACCAGTTGCTCGCCTTTCTGGTGCTGGCCGATCAGTTCCCGCAACACCTGCACCGACAGTTGCTGGCCGGCTTCCCAACGGTTGAAGCCGTCGCTGTCGTGCTGCATGAGGAACATCAGCTGGTCGCGGTCGTAGGGGAACGACAGCTTGACCGGGGCACTGAAACCACGCAGTAGCGACGGCAACGGCTTGGCGGCGATATCGACGAAGGTGAAGGTCTGCTCGGCCTCGGTCACCGAAAGCACGCGGGTGGTGTCGCCTGCAACGCCCTCGCCTTGCAGGCGCAGCGGCAGGTCGTTGCCCTGAGCGTCCAGCAGGCCCAGTTCCACCGGGATCACGAACGGCAGTTTCTCGACCTTGTCCGGGGTTTCCGGGCAGCTCTGGCGGAAGGTCAGGCTGTAGGTCTGCGCAGCAGCGTCATAAGCCTCGCTGACCGCCAGACGCGGGGTGCCGGCCTGGCTGTACCAGCGCTTGAACTGGGTCAGGTCGACGCCGTTGGCATCTTCCATAGCCTTGATGAAGTCATCGCAGGTCACGGCCTGGCCGTCATGGCGCTCGAAATACAGGTCGCTGCCCTTGCGGAAGCCCTCGGCCCCGAGCAGGGTGCGAACCATGCGCACCACTTCGGACCCCTTTTCGTAGACGGTCAGGGTGTAGAAGTTGGAGATCTCGATGAAGCTGTCCGGACGCACCGCGTGGGCCATCGGGCCGGCATCTTCGGCGAACTGGTGGGTACGCAGGTAGGCCACGTCCTCGATGCGCTTGACCGTGCGCGAGTTCATGTCGGCGCTGAATTCGGCGTCGCGGAACACGGTGAAGCCTTCTTTCAGCGACAGCTGGAACCAGTCGCGGCAGGTCAC
>DQAA01000221.1:0-1150 GCA_003523465.1 Pseudomonas sp. | reverse complement strand
AGCTGGAGTTGAAGATGTTCAGGCCCTTGTTTTCCATGGCGCCCATGTTGAAGTCGTTGACCGCGACGATCATGAAGATGTCCAGGTCGTACTCGCGGCCATACACCTCTTCATCCCAGCGCATGGACTTCTTCAGGCTGGTCATGGCGTGCTGGCACTTGTCGATATTTTCCGGCTCGACATAGATGCGCAGGGTCACGTCACGCCCGGACTGGCGGGTGAATTTGTCTTCGACGCACCACAGGTCGCCGGCGACCAGGGCGAACAGGTAGGCGGGTTTCTTGAACGGGTCTTCCCAGGTCGCCCAGTGCCGACCGTCTTCCTGCGGGCCGCTGCCCACCGGGTTGCCGTTGGAGAGCAGGACCGGGTAGCGATGCTGTTCGGCGATCACGGTAGTGGTGAACGCGCTCATCACGTCCGGGCGGTCGAGGTAGTAGGTGATCTTGCGGAAGCCTTCGGCCTCGCACTGGGTGCAGTACATGCCGCTGGACTTGTACAGGCCTTCCAGCGCGGTGTTGCTCTCCGGGTGGATGCGCACGCTGGTGTCGAGGGTGAACTGCTCGCTCTTCGGCTGCACGGTGAGGTGGCTGTCGTCGAGCTGGTAGTCGCCGGCGGCCAGGGCCTGGTCGTCGAGGGCGACGCTGAGCAATTCCAGCTGCTGGCCGTCCAGCACCAGCGGCGGCAGGCCGGCACCGCGCGCCGGGTTGCGGCGCATGACGAGCTGGGCGTGGACCAGGGTGTGGTCCTCGAACAGCTCGAAGGTCAGGTGGGTTTCGTCGATCAGGTACTCGGGCGCCTGATAGTCCTTGAGGTAGATCACTTGCGGCTGTTCGGTGCGCATGTGGCGGGNNGCCAACTGGTAGGCCGTGTACTTGCGAATGTTGATCACGCCGGTATCGAAGATCAGGTGCTGGCCCTTGATCCCCAGCAGCGTGCCTTCGGCCACCGGGTTCTTGTCCAGGTTGAAGCTGACGATCTTGCTCGGGTAGGCCTCGACCGGATAGCGGATTTCCAGGGGCTGGCCATCGGTGAGAGGCTGGATCGCCTGCAGGCCGAAGCGCTCCTGCAAGCCGCGGATGCCGTCGCCGCAGCTGTCGAACAGCTGGTCGCGCACGGCCACCAGGTCCACCGCCTCGGCGTCGCCCTTGAG
>DQAA01000040.1 GCA_003523465.1 Pseudomonas sp. | reverse complement strand
TGGCGTTTCTTCTCGGCCTCCTGCTCGGCCAGCAGCGCCCGCTGGCGCGCTTCCTCGGCTTCGCGGGCCTGGCGGGCGAGGGTTTCCTCGATGGTCTTGAGCACCTTGCCCAGCTCGGCCTGCTCCTGTTCGCGGGCGGCGAGCTTCTGGTCGTTGGTCTTGAGGGTGCCATTGAGCCTGGCGAGGATTTCCTGGCGTTCGGCGCGGGTCTTTTCCAGGTCCTGGCGCTGGCCGTCGAGGGTGCCTTGCTGGACCAGCAACTGGGCCTGTTGCTGGGCGATGTCCTTTTCGACGTTGGCCAACTGGCGGAGGGTCTCGTTGAAACTGCGCAACTGGGCCAGGCGGGCTTTGCTCAGGTAATCGTAATAGGTCAGGGTCCGGGCGAATTTTTCCGGGTTCTGCTGGTTGAGCAGCAGCTTGAGGTATTCCTCGCGGCCGTTGTTCTGGTACGCGGAACGGGCCTGGATGGCGATCAGTCGTTGCTGTTCGGTGCGGGCGGACTGGAGTTTTTTCTTTTCAGTGTCGAGGCGCTCCAGTTCGCCCTCGGTCTTTTTTAGTTCTTTTTGCAGGTCCTCCACCTGCTTCTCCAGCTTGCCGATGTCGGTTTCAGTGCCGCGCAGGTCTTTCTGCACGCCGGATTTCTCTTCCTGCAGCGCACCGAGCTTCTTTTTCAGCTCGGCAATGTCCTGGCGCGTGGCGTCCAGTTGTTGCTGGGTTTGCGCGCGCTCGTCGGCGAAGGCCGGGCCGAGCAGGCAGGTCAGGGCTAGGAGGATCAGGGCGCGAAGCATGGAATGGCGATAACCAGGGGATGGAGACCGGCCTAGTATGCCCGCCGCTGGCGCCAAAAAAAACGCCTTGGGGACGGATAGCTGCAAGCTTCAAGCAGCAAGCTGCAAGAAAAGGCAGCGCGTACCCTTCTTGCAGCTTGAGGCTTATAGCTTAAGGCTTGACCAGAATCGAGGTACCGGTCATTTCCGCCGGGATCTCCATGCCCATCAGGGTCAGCATGGTCGGCGCGACATCCGCCAGCACGCCGCCTTCGCGGACCTTCAGGTCACGCTTGCCGTAATAGATGAAAGGTACCGGCTCGGTGGTGTGGGCGGTGTGGGCCTGGCCGGTGGATTCGTCTTCCATCTGCTCGACGTTGCCGTGGTCGGCGGTGATCAGCGCTTCGCCGCCGACCTTGTCCAGCGCCTCGGTGATTCGGCCAACGCAGCCATCCAGGGCTTCCACGGCCTTGACCGCGGCGGAGAACACGCCGGTGTGGCCGACCATGTCGCCGTTGGCGTAGTTGACCACGATCACGTCGTAGCGCTGCTGTTCGATGGCCTCGACGATGCGGTCGGTGACTTCCGGGGCGCTCATTTCCGGCTGCAGGTCGTAAGTGGCGACCTTCGGCGACGGGATCAGGATGCGCTCTTCGCCTGCGAACGGCTCTTCACGGCCGCCGGAGAAGAAGAAGGTGACGTGGGCGTACTTCTCGGTTTCGGCGATGCGCAGCTGGGTCTTGCCGTTGTTCGCCAGGTATTCGCCAAGCACGTTGTGCAGGCTGGCCGGAGCGAAGGCAGCCGGGGCCGGGATTTTCGCCGAGTACTGGGTCAGGCCGATGTAGGCCGCCAGTTTCGGCAGGCGGGCACGGGGGAACTCGTTGAAGTCCGGCTCGACGAACACGCGGGACAGTTCGCGGGCACGGTCGGCGCGGAAGTTCATGAAGATCACGGCATCGCCGTCCTCGACCTTCACCGCTTCACCGATCCGCGTGGCCTTGACGAACTCGTCGCTCTCGTCGCGGGCATAGGCGGCTTCGAGGCCGGCCACGGCGCTGTCGGCGGTGTATTCGGCGGCGCTGTCGACAATCAGGTTGTAGGCGGCGCTGACGCGGTCCCAGCGGTTATCGCGGTCCATGGCGAAGTAGCGGCCGATGATGCTGGCGATACGGCCCTTGCCCAGTTTGGCGAAGGCGGCGTCGAGCAGTTCGATGGAGGATTTGGCGCTGCGCGGCGGAGTGTCGCGACCGTCGAGGAAGGCGTGCAGGTAGATGCGCTCGGCGCCACGCTGGGCGGCCAGTTCGGCCATGGCGACCAGGTGGTCCTGGTGGCTGTGGACGCCGCCATCGGAGAGCAGGCCGAGGATATGCACGGCCTTGCCGGCGCTCGCCGCTTTATCCACGGCGCCGGTGAGCACCGGGTTTTCGAAGAACTCGCCATCGCGAATGGCCTTGGTCACCCGGGTGAAGTCCTGGTACACGACCCGGCCGGCGCCGAGGTTCATGTGGCCGACTTCGGAGTTGCCCATCTGCCCGTCGGGCAGGCCGACGTCCATGCCCGAGCCGGAGATCAGGCCGTGCGGCTGGGTAGCGCGCAGGCGATCGTAGACGGGTGTGTTGGCGGCAAAGATGGCGTTGTATTCGGGGCTTTCGCTGTGACCGAAACCATCCAGGATGATCAGGACCAAAGGCTTTGGCGTGTTCGTCATCAAAATCTACTCACGGTTGTAGATGAGAAAGGTCCGCATTTTAGGGCAAATTGGCCAGTCTTGACGAATTCCGCGTCCCTCGCGCGGCGGCCGTCCCGACAGACAGTAACGCAAGGACAGGATTTACTGTCGTTCGCCCCGTGCGGCAGACTTTGGCGGCCCTTGGCTGCTGTGTATACTGGCCGCCATTTTTAATGACCTGGAACACCCTCCGATGGTTGCTCATCTGATTGAATTCGCGACAAATCACTACCTGCTGGTAGCTATCTTCCTGGTTCTGCTGATTCTGCTGATCGTCACCGAAGCCCGTAAAGGTGGCCGCAGCCTGAGCAATGGCGAGCTGACTGCGCTGGTCAACGCCGACAAGGGCCTGGTAATCGATATCCGCTCCTCCAAGGAATACTCCGCTGGCCATATCGTTGGCGCGGTGAACATTCCGCAGGACAAGTTCGCTGCTCGCATCGGCGAGCTGGAAAAGCACAAAGGCAACAAGACCCTGATCGTGGTCGACAACATGGGCCAGCACGCCGGCGCCGTCTGCCGCGACCTGCTCAAGGCCGGTTTCACTGCCGCCAAGCTGTCCGGTGGCGTATCGAGCTGGAAGGCCGACAACCTGCCGCTGGTGAAGTGACATGACCCAGGTCACCGTCTACTCCAGCGACTACTGCCCTTACTGCATGCGCGCCAAGCAGCTGCTGTCGAGCAAAGGCGTGGCCTTCGAAGAAATCAAGGTCGATGGCAAGCCCCAGGTACGGGCAGCAATGGTCCAGAAGGCCGGACGCACCTCGGTGCCGCAGATCTGGATCGGCGACACCCACGTCGGTGGTTGCGACGACCTCTACGCACTGGAGCGCGCCGGCAAGCTCGACGCCCTGCTCAACGCGTAACTCCCAAAACCTCTCAAGACCCTGCAAAGAAGGATCTGTCATGACCGAGCAAAACAACGGCGCTGCCGAAGACACCGCACCACAATTCTCCCTGCAGCGCATCTACGTGCGTGACCTGTCGTTCGAAGCGCCAAAAAGCCCGGCGATCTTCCGTCAGCAGTGGGAGCCGAGCGTTGGCCTGGACCTGAACACCAAGCAGAAAGCGCTGGAAGGTGACTTCCACGAAGTCGTGCTGACCCTGTCGGTCACCGTGAAGAATGGCGACGAAGTCGCTTTCATCGCCGAAGTCCAGCAAGCCGGTATCTTCCTGATCAAGAACCTGGATGCTGCTTCGATGAGCCACACCCTGGGTGCCTTCTGCCCGAACATCCTGTTCCCGTACGCTCGCGAAGCCCTGGATAGCCTGGTCACCCGCGGCTCGTTCCCGGCGCTGATGCTGTCCCCGGTCAACTTCGACGCTCTGTACGCGCAGGAAATGCAGCGCATGCAGGAAGCTGGCGAAGCGCCTTCGCTGCAATAAGCGGTGGTGGTTTGAGAAAGCGCCCTTCGGGGCGTTTTTTTATGGTGGTGGGATTTGTTGTGGGGCTCAGGGTCTCATCGCCGGCAACGCCGGCTC
>DQAA01000614.1 GCA_003523465.1 Pseudomonas sp. | reverse complement strand
GAGGGCGCCGCCGGTACCGCCGGCGACGGCGTCCAGCGCCGGATCGTCGGCACGGGCTTCGTAGATCAGCTGGGCTTCGGGGTTGTTGCGCGGGTCGGCATCGAACATGCCGTCACGGTCGGTGAGGATCACCAGCAGGTCGGCCTCGACCAGGTTGGCCACCAGCGCCGCCAGGGTGTCGTTGTCGCCGAAGCGGATCTCGTCGGTGACCACGGTGTCGTTCTCGTTGATCACCGGCACCACGCCCAGCTCCACCAGGGTGCGCAGGGTGCTGCGGGCGTTGAGGTAGCGCTTGCGGTCGGAGAGGTCGTCGTGGGTCAGGAGAATCTGCGCGGTGTGCTTGCCGTGTTCGGCGAAGCTGGATTCCCAGGCCTGCACCAGGCCCATCTGGCCGATGGAGGCGGCGGCCTGCAGCTCGTTCATGGCACTCGGTCGCTTGGTCCAGCCCAGACGGCTCATGCCGGCAGCCACGGCTCCCGAGGAGACCAGCACCAACTCGACGCCCGCCTCACGCAGGGCCACCATCTGCTCTACCCAGACACCCATTGCCGCGCGATCCAGGCCCTTGCCATCCGCCGTCAGCAGGGCACTGCCAATCTTCACGACCCAGCGCTGGGCACCTGTCACCTTGCTCCGCATCTTCTTCCAACCTATCGATCTGTGTGGATTCTGTAGATTCTGTAGATAACAAAACGCCGCTTGAAAAAGCGGCGTTCAGTGTACTGCAACGGATCAGTCGCGCACGTAAATGATTTCCGGGCCGTCCTCGTCGTCCTCTTCGCCCCAGAAGTCATCGTCGTCGCTGACGTCGTCGACGCTTTTGACGCCGGTGCGGCGCAGGGTACGGGCATCGTCCAGGGCCTGCAGCTGGGCGCGGGCTTCGTCTTCGATGCGCTGGTCGAGGTCGGCCAGTTCGGCAGCGTAGGCCGGGTCGGCGGCCAGGCGGTCGGCGCGGTCTTCGAGGTAGCGCATCAGGTCATGGCTGAGCTTCTCGGTGCCCTGGCGGGAGATGGCCGAGATCACGTAGACCGGACCTTCCCACTGCAGGCGGTCGACCACTTCCTTGACCCGCTCTTCACGCTCGTCTTCCGGGATCATGTCCGACTTGTTCAGCACCAGCCAGCGCTCACGCTCGCACAGCGACGGGCTGAAGCGCTCCAGCTCGTTGACGATAACTTCGGCGGAGTCGGCCGGGCTGGTTTCGTCCAGCGGCGCCAGGTCGACCAGGTGCAGCAGCACGCGGGTACGGGCCAGGTGCTTGAGGAAGCGGATGCCCAGGCCGGCACCGTCGGAGGCGCCTTCGATCAGGCCGGGGATGTCGGCGATGACGAAGCTCTTCCAGCGGTCGACGCTGACCACGCCGAGGTTCGGCACCAGGGTGGTGAACGGGTAGTCCGCAACCTTCGGCTTGGCGGCCGAAACGGAGCGGATGAAGGTGCTCTTGCCAGCGTTTGGCAGGCCCAGCAGGCCGACGTCGGCCAGGACCTTCATTTCCAGCTTGAGGTCACGCTGCTCGCCCGGCTTGCCCGGCGTGGTCTGGCGTGGCGCACGGTTGGTACTGGACTTGAAACGGGTGTTGCCCAGGCCGTGCCAGCCGCCTTGCACCACCATCAGTTTCTGGCCTGGCTTGACCAGGTCACCGATGATTTCCTGGGTGCTGGCGTCGATCACGGTGGTCCCGACCGGAACCCGCAGGACCAGGTCATCGCCCTTCTTGCCGGTGCAGTCGGTGCTGCCGCCGTTGGAGCCGCGCTGGGCTTCGAAGTGACGGGTGTAACGGTAGTCGACCAGGGTATTGAGGTTTTCGTCGGCGATCATGAACACCGAACCGCCGTCGCCACCGTCACCGCCGTTGGGACCGCCATTCTCGATGAACTTTTCGCGGCGGAAGCTCATGCAACCATTCCCGCCATCACCGGCTTTGACCCGGATCGATACTTCGTCAACAAACTTCATAAAAACCGCCTCTCGTCAGACTGACGAGCTGAGTGACCAGAAACGTAAGGCTCTTGCAAAAATGAGCGCGGCTAACCCGTCATGCGAATACAGCGCCGGCAGCCCATGCGGACAGCTTTGCAAGAGACTCACTCCATAAACGAAAAAGCCCCGTCGCAAGACAGGGCTTTCCCAGCGGTTGCACGATTACTCGGCAACAACGCTCACGTAACGACGACCGAAGGCGCCTTTTACTTCGAACTTGATCTTGCCAGCGATCTTGGCGAACAAGGTGTGATCCTTGCCCATGCCAACGCCGTAGCCAGCGTGGAACTGGGTGCCGCGCTGACGGACGATGATGTTGCCAGGGATGATAGCCTGGCCGCCATACATCTTCACGCCAAGGCGTTTGGCTTCTGAGTCGCGACCGTTACGGGTACTACCACCAGCTTTTTTGTGTGCCATGAGTTCAATTCTCCTGAAGGGGGATTAGGCTGGGAATTAAGCCTGAATACCGGTGATTTTGATCTCGGTGAACCACTGGCGGTGGCCCATACGCTTCATGTGGTGCTTACGGCGGCGGAACTTGATGATGCGCACTTTGTCGTGACGACCTTGGGAGATCACTTCAGCAACAACTTTTGCACCAGCAACGACTGGAGCGCCGATGTTCACGTCGTCGCCATTGGCAACCAGCAGAACGCGGTCGAAAGTCACGGATTCGCCAGTAGCGACTTCCAGTTTTTCGATCTTCAGGTATTCACCTTCGGCGACTTTGTACTGCTTGCCACCGGTAACAATTACTGCGTAAGACATGGTATTTCTCCGATAATCCTGCTCACCCAGCGCTTTATAGGAAGAGTATTGGCTGGCATGGCTGCACGAGGCTGGAAAGGCCCGGTGCAATTGCGTAAGGCAGGTGCTGCCCAGGAAGTTAGGGTGCGCGATTGTACGCAAGCCAGTCAGGCCTTGCAAGTGGCGCCCCGGGCCGCCCGGCCGGGCGCCTTGACAGGCCGGAACCCGCGACCTAGCATGCCGCGCAACCTATATGGAGCACCTGTGGCCGATGCAACCCCAAGCTTTCTACCGCGCGGTAGCGGACGATTTCAGCGCCGTTGACGAGATCATCAAGAAACAGCTGACTTCCCGCGTTCCGCTGGTATCGAAAATCGGCGACTACATTACCTCCGCTGGCGGCAAGCGTCTGCGCCCGCTGCTGGTGCTGCTCTGCGGCAAGGCGCTGGGCCGTGAAGGCGATGACCTGCGCCTGCTCGCCGCCACCATCGAATTCCTCCACACCGCCACCCTGCTGCATGACGACGTGGTCGACATGTCCGGCATGCGCCGCGGCCGCTCCACCGCCAACGCCCTGTGGGGCAACGCGCCGAGCGTACTGGTGGGCGACTTCCTTTATTCCCGCTCGTTCGAAATGATGGTCGAGCTGGGTTCGATGCCGGTCATGCAGATCCTCTCCAAGGCCACCCGGGTCATCGCCGAAGGCGAAGTGCTGCAGTTGTCGCGCATCCGCGATGCCAGCACTACCGAAGAGATCTACATGGACGTCATCCGCGGCAAGACCGCGATGCTGTTCGAGGCCTCGACCCACAGCGCCGCCGCCCTGGCCGGCGCCAGCGAAGAACAGAGCGAAGCGCTGCGTACCTTCGGCGACCACCTTGGCGTGGCCTTCCAGCTGGTCGACGACCTGCTCGACTACAAGGGCGACGCGCAGACCCTGGGCAAGAACGTCGGTGACGACCTCGCCGAAGGCAAGCCGACCCTGCCGCTGATCTACACCATGCGCGAAGGCACTCCGGAGCAGGCCGCACTGGTTCGCCAGGCGATCCAGAAAGGCGGCATCGAGGACCTGGAGCGCATCCGCGAAGCCGTGGAAGCCTCGGGCTCGCTGGACTACACCGCCAACCTGGCCCGCGACTACGTCGCCCGCGCCATCGCCTGCCTCGAAGTGCTGCCCGCCAGCGAATACCGCGATGCGCTGGTGGAACTCAGCGAATTCGCCGTCGCCCGCACGCACTGATACCCCACCCGGCCCGTCGTCTGACGGGCCTGCTTTTCCTCTGTAGGCCAAAACCCTATACAATGTGGGCTTTCTGTACGCACGCCCCGAGGAAATGTAGTGAGCACCTTGCCACCCTGCCCCAAATGCAACTCCGAATACACCTATGAAGACGGCGCTCAACTGATCTGCCCCGAATGCGCCCACGAGTGGTCGGCCAGCGGCGATGCCGAGGCGGCCAATGACGACGTGGTGAAGAAGGATGCAGTGGGCAACGTCCTGCAGGACGGCGACACCATCACCGTGATCAAGGACCTCAAGGTCAAGGGCACCTCGCTGGTGGTCAAGGTCGGTACCAAGGTCAAGAACATCCGCCTGTGCGATGGCGACCACGACATCGACTGCAAGATTGACGGCATCGGCCCGATGAAGCTGAAATCGGAATTCGTCCGCAAGGTCTGATCCCCCGCCTTTACGGATGCGCGCTGCGACACGGGCGCGCACTCCGGCAGAAAATGCAAATTATTCCCAATTGTCACTTGCTATTCTGCTAATAAGAATTATTCTCACTGAACGCTTTCAAGGAGAATAGCCATGACTTATCTGATCGACGCCTGGCTTGACCGCCCCCACCCTTACCTGCGCATCCTCCACCGCGAAACCGGCGAAGTCTGTGCCGTGCTCGAAGAAGCGGCACTGGACGAACTGCGCGACCAGGGCGACCTGGACCTGAATGGTTTGAATTCGAGTGAGCCGATCGTGCTCAAGGAACTGGTGAGGAACCTGTTCCTGTTCTGTTATGCCCGGGCGTTGCGCCCGAACACCCCGCATACGGGGTTCTAGCTGATTCCTTTTCTGGTCTTTGGATCCTCATCGCCGGCAACGCCGGCTCCCACAGGTTTCTTTGGGAGCCGGCGTTGCCGGCGATGAGGTCTTAAGCCTTACAGAACGTCCAGCAGCTCGACGTCGAACACCAGTACGCTGTGTGGCGGGATGCTGCCAACGCCCTGGGCGCCGTAAGCCAGCTCGCTCGGAACGTACAGGCGCCATTTGCTGCCGGCGTTCATCAGTTGCAGGGCTTCGGTCCAGCCGGCGATCACGCCGCCAACCGGGAATTCGGCCGGCTGGCCACGATCGTAGGAGCTGTCGAAGACAGTGCCGTCGATCAGGGTGCCGTGGTAGTGGGTACGCACACTGTCTTCACGGCTTGGCTTGGCGCCTTCGCCGGCGGTCAGCACTTCGAACTGCAGGCCGGAAGCCAGGGTGGTGATGCCGTCGCGCTTGGCGTTCTCGGCCAGGAATTCCTTGCCGGCAGCAGCGGCAGCTTCAGCCTTGGCAGCCTGCTCGGCCTGCATGACTTCACGGATTACCTTGAAGCTGGCCGACAGGTCTTCTTCGCTGACGCGGCTGGCGGCGCCGTTGAAGGCGTCGGTCAGGCCGGCCAGGATGGCTTCCAGGCTGACGCCTGGTGGCGGGTTGTCACGCAGTTGACCGCCCAGTTGACGGCCGATGCCGTAGCTGACGCGGGTTTCGTCGGTGGACAGGTTGATTTCGGACATTGGCTTGCTCCGCAGCAGGGCGCATAACGACCGCGCCCTTTATGAAAAGGGCTCGCAGCCTAGCACACTGCGGCGAAGCGAATCAGCTACCTGGCGGCCCGGCGCGACACCGGCACCTTGAGGTCTTCCTCGACCACGCTGGCCATCCCGCACATCTCGTCCTGCACCGACCAATGCACCAGGTGCATCGGCACCGCAGGCAGGCCTTCGAGCAGGTTATGGGCCTCCTCCACCGAGTGCACTTTCAGGCGCCCGCCCCGGGTGTCCGTGAGGGCGTGGGCGTGTCCATGGGAGCGTGCTTCAAGGAGAAAATCGCCGCCTTCGATGGCGATCAGGTTGAGCTCGTCGATCCGGCCCGCGCGGGCCTGGGTGTTCAGTTCGTGCAGGTTCATGGAAATACCTCGCAACGGTGACTGCTCATTTTTCGTACAGCCCGTTGCAAAGCACAAGGCAGAAACGCAACCGCCCGTCCGTTTGCAACGGCCGGGCGGTCGGTCATGCGGGCGCAGCGGGGATCAGTGCTTGGTCACTTTATCCAGGTAACCCATGGCAAACGCCGAAACCACGAAGGTCATATGGATGATCACGTACCACATCAGGTAGTTCGACGAGATGTTCTGCGCATCCATGAACACCCGCAGCAGGTGGATCGAGGAGATCGCCACGATCGACGCCGCGACTTTCATCTTCAGCGACGACGAGTCCATCTTGCCCAGCCAGCTGAGCTTTTCCTTGTCCTCGTCGATGTCCAGTTGCGAGACGAAGTTCTCGTAACCGGAGATCATCACCATCACCAGCAGACCACCCACCAGGGCCATGTCGATCAGCGACAGCAGGACCAGGATCAGGTCGGCCTCGGCCAACGCGAAGACGTTCGGCAGGACGTGGAAGATCTCCTGGAAGAACTTCAGCGCCAGCGCCAGCAAGCCCAGCGACAATCCAAAGTAGATCGGTGCGAGCAGCCAGCGCGAGGCGTACATCGCATTTTCGATAAAGCGTTCCATTGAGCTAGTCACCTGATGGCGGGGGAAAATCGGGCGGGAGTATATCAGCCGAACGTGTAGGAAAAAGCCCGCGACGCGCTGCCGCAGGCTGAGGATGCAGGCATGGCCCCCGGCGTTCAGTGATGAACGTGCCCGTTTACCCGGCGCAACTGCGCTTGCAGATGCACGCTCCAGATCTGCGGATCATCGGCCAACTGGTAGCCGTGCAGGGTCAGGCTGTCGACGATGGCGTTGAGCACCGACTCGGCAACGAAAGGTCCGTGAAACGGCCCCTGGGCCTTGATTGCGGAAGGTTGTTCGCCTGCCATGCCGGCGGCGAAGAGAAGCGTCCACATGCCGTTGTCACCGGACAGGGGACGAATGCTGCACTCGATGCGGGTCACCAGACCCAGGCATTGGCGTGTAAGGCAGAGGCTGCGCGGCATGGCGACGACCCTCGGAGAAAACCCGTTCAGCCTTCGACAAGGCTGTTTCCATCCTGTACCGACGACTATCCATGCTCTGAAGAATAGAAGAAAACCGGCCAGCACAAGCCGCCGGAGGTGAACGGGCGCCGAATGGTCATGCCACCACGGCGCCCGGTTTCAGGCGGTCAGGCCGGCTTCACTTCGGCAAGCGCCTGTTCCGCCTGCTCTTTTTCCGCTTCCTTGAAGTCTTCCTCGCTGATCATCTCGGCAATCACCCGCAGGCGCTCCACCACCCGGGCGTTGACGCTACCCTCGGGGAACTGGCCGTCGGCGTCCGGCGCGCCGGCAGGCTCGCCCACCAGCAGG
>DQAA01000420.1 GCA_003523465.1 Pseudomonas sp. | reverse complement strand
GTGGCGGCGGCTTGTGGCGCTTCCTCGACTTCGGAGGCGGCGATTTCGTAGCTGGACTGGGCGCTCTGGGCTTCCGGGTTGTCATCACGCAGGCGCTGGACTTCGAAGTGCGGCGTCTCGAGGTGATCGTTCGGCAGGATGATGATGCGGGCGCGGGTACGCAGTTCGATCTTGGTGATCGAGTTGCGTTTCTCGTTGAGCAGGAATGCGGCGACCGGGATCGGCACCTGGGCGCGGACTTCGGCGGTGCGGTCCTTCAGGGCTTCTTCTTCGATCAGGCGCAGGATCGCCAGGGACAGGGACTCGACGTCACGGATGATGCCGGTGCCGCTGCAGCGTGGGCAGACGATGCCGCTGCTTTCGCCCAGGGATGGACGCAGGCGCTGGCGAGACATTTCCAGCAGGCCGAAGCGCGAGATGCGGCCAACCTGGACGCGGGCGCGGTCGGCTTCCAGGCATTCGCGGACTTTCTCTTCCACGGCGCGCTGGTTCTTGGCTGGGGTCATGTCGATGAAGTCGATGACGATCAGGCCACCGATGTCGCGCAGACGCAGTTGACGGGCGATTTCCTCGGCCGCCTCCAGGTTGGTCTGCAGGGCGGTTTCCTCGATGTCGCTACCTTTGGTGGCGCGCGCCGAGTTGATGTCGATGGAGACCAGGGCTTCGGTCGGGTCGATGACGATCGAGCCGCCGGAAGGCAGGTCGACCACGCGCTGGAAGGCGGTCTCGATCTGGCTTTCGATCTGGAAGCGGTTGAACAGCGGAACGCTGTCCTCGTACAGCTTGATCTTGCTGGCGTACTGCGGCATCACCTGGCGGATGAAGGTCAGTGCTTCTTCCTGGGCGTCGATGCTGTCGATCAGTACTTCGCCGATGTCCTGACGCAGGTAGTCACGGATGGCGCGGATGATGACGTTGCTTTCCTGGTAGATCAGGAATGGCGCGGCGCGGTCCTGGGAGGCTTCCTTGATCGCGGTCCAGAGTTGCAGCAGGTAGTCCAGGTCCCATTGCATCTCTTCGCTGCTGCGGCCGAGACCGGCAGTGCGAACGATCAGGCCCATGTCGGCAGGAGCGACCAGCCCGTTCAGGGCTTCGCGCAGTTCATTGCGCTCTTCGCCTTCGATGCGGCGGGAGATGCCGCCGGCACGCGGGTTGTTCGGCATCAGCACCAGGTAACGACCGGCCAGGCTGATGAAGGTGGTCAGGGCGGCGCCCTTGTTGCCACGCTCTTCTTTCTCGACCTGGACGATGACTTCCTGGCCTTCGCTCAGTACTTCCTTGATGTTGACCCGACCTTCCGGGTTCTTCTTGAAGTATTCGCGGGAGATTTCCTTGAGTGGCAGGAAGCCATGACGTTCGGAGCCGAAGTCGACGAAAGCGGCTTCGAGGCTGGGTTCGATGCGGGTAATCCGGCCTTTGTAGATGTTGGCCTTCTTCTGCTCGCGCGCACCGGACTCGATGTCCAGGTCGTAGAGGCGCTGGCCATCTACCAGAGCAACACGCAACTCTTCGGGTTGAGTTGCGTTAATCAGCATTCTTTTCATGTAATACCGTCGGTTTCCGGGCTGCCGGAAACGGCGTTCGGCACACACGACTTCTCACGGTCGGTGTCAGGGTGCGTCAGGGGTGGCGGGCCATCCCGTGTCCAGCGACTTGCGGTTGACTGGTGACCAGTGCTGCCGAAGCCGCGACGACGCGTCCTGCTTGCTGTTGTGTCATATGCACGTCAGTCAGGAGGAGGAATCAGCCTTCGTCCGTGGACGCCCCGGTGGGCATCCTGATCGAGACCAGGTCCGGCCATAAGGCCTGGACGCAGTACTACACGGTCCGACGGTTGTGCATCTCCACCCTACACGTATCCCTGATAATCGGGTGCTGCCGCGCGCTGAATCCGCAACGGGTTGCATTTATCGCCGGCTCCGTTCGGGAGCCCGCGCAGTTTATGGCTAAGGCAGGTATTTCCGAAGCATCCACCATGACTGCGTGAAAGCGTTGGCACTGAGAAGAGTGGCATTGAAAAAAAACGGAGTGAGAGGGTCAAAAAGCCGCTCTTGTTGTTTTTTATCGGTCTTCTCTCATCGGCGCTGGTGGCGATTCCAGGCATTTCTGTAAACTGGCGAAAGCCCCGTCGGACGGCCTCGCGTCCTCGAGAATTGCGTAGGTCAGGGCCGGCTCGAAGCCATTGGTCCACTGGCCAGCCGCTTTTGGCGGCGTTCGCGACTATAGCAGCAATGATTAAGTGCTTCAAATCCATAAAAAATTGTTATGATCCGCCAAATGACGACCACTACCCCTCCGACTTCCAGCGTCCAGCTGATCGAAGTCCCGCCGGAACTTGCCGGCCAGCGTATCGACAACTTCCTTGTCAATGTCCTCAAGGGAGTTCCCAAGGCCTTGATTTATCGCATTTTGCGCAAAGGCGAAGTGCGGGTGAACAAGGGCCGTATCAAACCCGAATACAAGATCCAGGCCGGCGATATCGTGCGTGTGCCGCCCGTTCGCCTGCCTGAGCGGGACGAGCCGGCGCCAGTTGCCCAAGGCCTGCTGCAGCGGCTCGAAGCGGCGATCGTGTATGAAGACAAGGCCCTGATCGTGCTGAACAAGCCGGCAGGTATCGCCGTGCATGGCGGCAGCGGCCTGAGTTTCGGGGTCATCGAAGCCTTCCGTCAGTTGCGCCCCGATGCCAAGGAGCTGGAACTGGTGCATCGCCTCGATCGCGACACTTCCGGCCTGCTGATGATTGCCAAGAAGCGCAGCATGCTGCGTCATCTGCATACCGCCTTGCGCGGCGACGGCGTCGACAAGCGCTACATGGCGCTGGTCCGCGGTCATTGGGCGACCAGCAAGAAGCAGGTCAACGCACCCCTGCAGAAGAGCAACCTGCGTTCCGGCGAGCGCATGGTCGAGGTCAACGACGAGGGCAAGGAAGCGCTGACGGTGTTCCGTGTGCTGCGTCGCTTCGGCGATTTCGCCACCATGGTCGAAGCTCGCCCGATCACCGGCCGGACCCACCAGATTCGCGTGCATGCCTTGCACGCCGGGCACTGCATCGCCGGTGACAGCAAGTACGGCGACGAGGATTTCACCCGGGAAATCCGCGAGCTGGGTGGCAAGCGCCTTTTCCTGCACGCCTATGCCCTGACCGTGCCGCTGCCGGATGGCGGCGAGCTGAAAGTCGAGGCGCCGGTGGACGAAATGTGGGCCCAGACCGTGGAGCGCCTGAGTGCAACGTGATTACGACCTGCTGATCTTCGACTGGGACGGTACCCTCGCCGATTCCATCAGCCGCATCGTCGAGGCGATGCACGGGGCCTCCGGGCGCGCGGGTTATCCGTTGTGCGAGGATGATGCGGTCAAGGGCATCATCGGTCTGGCATTGCCCGAGGCCATCAGCACCTTGTATCCGCAGCTGGTCGAGGCCGAGGTCATGGCTTTCCGTCAGCACTATGCCGATATCTACATGGCCCTCGATGAACAGCCTTCGCCACTGTTCCCGGGAGTGGTGGAGGCGCTGCAGGCTTTCCGTGAGGAGGGTTATCGCCTGGCGGTGGCGACTGGCAAGGCCAGGCGTGGACTGGATCGGGTGCTCAAGGCCAATGGCTGGGAGGACTTCTTCGATATCACCCGTGCCGCCGACGAAACCCGTGGCAAGCCCCATCCGCTGATGCTTGAAGAGATTCTTGCGCATTGTCAGGTTCCCGCCTCGCGAGCGCTGATGATCGGTGATTCCTCCTTCGACCTGATCATGGCGCAGAATGCCGGGATGCATTCGGTGGCGGTCGGTTATGGTGCGATGTCGCTGGAAACGTTGAGCGTTCACCAGCCGCAGTTGTCTATCGAACACTTCTCACAGTTGCCGGCCTGGCTCTCGCGGGCGGCAACACCGGTATTCCCAGGGTAGGTAAAGCATGGTCGATGAGTGGAAGGCGCCCCGCGAAGAAGATGGCGAAGAGCGCAAGAGCTGGCAGTTGCTGGAAAAGACCCTGCTGGCCAGTGTCCAGGAACAGCGTCGGGCTCGGCGTTGGGGGATCTTCTTCAAGCTGCTGACGTTTCTCTACCTGTTCGGCATCCTGTTTCTGTTCTCGCCATTGGCGAAGATGGAGAAGAGTGCCGTTGGAGGTTCCGGGCATACCGCGCTGATCGAGGTGCGCGGTGTGATTGCCGACAAGGAGGAGGCCAGTGCCGACAACATCATCGGCAGTCTGCGTGCGGCGTTCAAGGATCCCAATACCAAGGCGGTTGTGCTGCGCATCAACAGTCCTGGCGGCAGCCCTGTCCAGTCCGGCTATGTGTATGACGAGATCCGTCGTCTGCGTGGCGAGTATCCGGATATCAAGCTTTATGCGGTGATCACCGACCTGGGTGCTTCCGGCGCCTACTATATCGCCAGTGCGGCGGACCAGATTTATGCCGACAAGGCCAGTCTGGTCGGTTCCATTGGTGTCACGGCCGCTGGTTATGGTTTTGTTGGCACCATGGAGAAGCTGGGTGTCGAGCGTCGCACCTACACCGCGGGCGAACATAAGGCCTTCCTGGATCCGTTCCAGCCGCAGAAGCCCGAGGAAACCGCGTTCTGGCAAAGCGTGCTGGAAACCACCCACAAGCAGTTCATCGCCAGCGTGAAGCAGGGGCGGGGTGAGCGCTTGAAGGACAAGGAACATCCCGAGCTCTTCAGTGGGTTGATCTGGTCTGGCGAGCAGGCCCTGGATCTCGGTCTGGTGGATGCGTTGGGTAGTGCCGGTTACGTGGCGCGGGAAGTGGTGGGCGAGAAGGATCTGGTGGACTTCACTATCGAGGAGTCGCCATTCGATCGCTTCTCCAAGCGCCTGGGCGCCAGTGTCGCCGAGAACCTGGCAATGTGGATGGGCTTCCAGGGGCCGAGTCTGCGTTGAGCGTTTGCGGTTGCGAAAAGCCGGCCTCATGGGGCCGGCTTTTTATTGCGCGCTGTTTGGCGGGTTCAGGGGACGCTCGCGCCTTCCTTTATTAGCATGTCCACCAGGCGGATCAGTGGCAGGCCGATCAGGCTGGTGGCATCGCTGCCGTGGGTGCTCTGGAACAGGCTGACGCCCAGGCCTTCGCACTTGAAGCTGCCGGCGCAGTCGTAGGGTTGCTCGATATGCAGGTAGCGCTCGATGCGTGGCAGGTCGAGCTCGCGCATATGCACGCTGAAAGGCACGCAATCCACCTGGCATTCGCCGGTGGCGCTGTTGAGCAGGGCCAGGCCGGTCAGGAAGGTGACATGGTTGCCGCTGGCGGCCAGGAGTTGCTCGCAGGCTTTGTCGAAGCTGTGCGGCTTGCCGAGAACTTGCTCGCCGAGCACGGCGATCTGGTCGGAGCCGATGATCAGGTGGCCAGGGTAGCGGCTGGCCAGGGCGAGGGCTTTTTCCCGGGCCAGACGCTTGACCAGGTCGACAGCGGGCTCGTCGTCGAGGCGCCGTTCGTCGATATCTGGCGAAGCCCAATCGAATGGCAAATGCAGGCGCGTCAGCAATTCGCGCCGGTAGGGGGAGCTGGAAGCCAGTATCAGCGGTAGCATGGAGTACTCCAGGGCAAGTCCCGCCGAGTCTAACATGTTGGCCGGCGGCGGAATTTCCTTTGACAGGGGCGGGGGGCATCCCTAGAATGCTGCGCCTATGTTGAATGACCCGATTCCACCTCACGTTGACCCGCGCAAATTGGCCGATCGTGGCGTTTCCATCCAAGGAAATGTACCGCTCGCCGATTTGGAGAGACTCTGCGACCCGCTTTCCGACAATGTCGGTACGGTGCAGGCCAAATTCGATTTTGAACGAGACGAGCAAGGCTCGGTGGTTGTTCACACCGACCTGAATGTCGAGGTCAAGATGGTTTGCCAGCGTTGTCTTGAGCTGGTCACCCTGCCGATCCATAGCGAATGTACTTACGCCGTGGTGAAGGAGGGTGCGAATACCCAGTCGTTGCCGAAAGGTTATGACGTGCTGGAACTGGGCGAGGATCCTTTGGATCTGCAGGCATTGGTCGAGGAAGAGCTGTTGCTCGCCTTGCCCATCGTGCCTGCTCATCATCCGGAAGAATGCCAGCAGCCGGCGGGCGCCGATGAGCCCGAACCGAGCGAGGACGAGGTAAAGCGGTCCAACCCGTTCAGTGTATTGGCGCAGTTAAAGCGTGACCCAAACGTTTAGGAGTTAATCAATTATGGCTGTTCAGCAGAACAAAAAATCCCGCTCTGCCCGTGACATGCGCCGTTCGCACGATGCCCTCGAAGCCAACGCCCTGTCCGTAGAAAAAACCACCGGTGAAGTTCACCTGCGTCACCACGTTTCGCCAGAAGGCGTATACCGTGGCCGTAAAGTGATCGACAAGGGCGCTGACGAGTAATCCTTGTCCGCTCAGATCATTGCGATCGACGCAATGGGCGGGGACTTCGGTCCCCGCAGCATTGTCCAGGCAAGCATTGCTTGTCTCTCGGCTACTCCCTCGCTACACCTGACCCTTGTCGGTCAACCCTCCCTCCTTGAAGGCCTGATCGCTGGCCAGTCGGCTGCGGATCGCTCGCGCCTGCAAATCGTGGCGGCAAGCGAAGTGATCGGTATGGACGAGCGGCCATCCCAGGCGTTGCGTGGAAAACCCGATTCGTCGATGCGCGTCGCCCTCGAATTATTGCGTGATGGCAAGGTCCAGGCCTGTGTCAGTGCCGGCAATACCGGTGCGCTGATGGCTCTGTCGCGCTATGTGCTCAAGACGCTGCCCGGCATCGATCGTCCGGCCATGGTGGCCGCGATTCCGACCCAGACCGGTTACTGTCAGTTGCTCGACCTTGGCGCCAACGTCGATTGCAGTGCCGAGCATCTCTACCAGTTTGCCGTGATGGGCTCGGTGGCGGCCCAGGCGCTGGGGGTATCCCGTCCGCGCGTGGCATTGCTCAACGTGGGTACCGAGGACATCAAGGGCAATCAGCAGGTCAAGCTGGCGGCGAGCCTGCTGCAGCAGGCCCGTGGTCTCAACTACATTGGTTTCGTCGAAGGAGACGGGCTCTACCGCGGCGAGGCGGATGTGGTTGTCTGCGATGGTTTCGTCGGTAATATCCTGCTCAAGTCCAGCGAGGGCCTGGCTACCATGATCGGGGCGCGTATCGAGGCGCTGTTCCGTAGTAGCGTGGCGTCTCGTCTGGTGGGTGCCGTGGCGATGCCACTGCTCAAGCGCCTGCAGGCTGACCTGGCTCCGGCGCGACATAACGGCGCAAGCTTCCTGGGTCTCCAGGGCATCGTCATAAAGAGCCATGGCTCGGCCGGTGTGCAGGGTTTCCAGAGTGCCATCCAGCGGGCCCTGATCGAAATCCAGGAGAACTTGCCCGAGCGCCTGCATGGGCGGCTCGAGGATTTGTTGCTTTAGGCATATTCGCCGGGAAGTGGTTAAATGTGACCGCTTGGTTCTCGTTACCATCCAACTTTCGGTTTTCTTGTGTCCAGCTTCGGCTGGACACTCATTTTCGACGACAAGATCACAGGGGCTTGTTCAATGTCTGCATCCCTCGCATTCGTCTTTCCCGGTCAAGGTTCGCAGTCCCTCGGCATGCTCGCCGAACTGGGTGCCCAGTATCCA
>DQAA01000202.1 GCA_003523465.1 Pseudomonas sp. | reverse complement strand
CCTGGCAGCCACGGCGCTGACCATGCTGATCGCCGCCATCGCCGCCTTGGCGTTAAGCGCGGCAACCCGCCTGGACCTGCGTTCGCTGACCCTGGGCATGATGCCCGGCGGTATCGCCGAAATGAGCCTGACCGCCGAGACCCTGCAACTCTCGGTGCCATTGGTGACGGCGCTGCAGATGATGCGCCTGCTGTTCGTGCTGTTCCTGGCCGAACCGCTGTTCCGCCACTGGAGCAACGACAGCGGGCGACCTTCCGCAGAGCCATGAAAAAGCCCGGGTTCCTTGCGGACCCGGGCCAACTCTTCCCCCTCCCCCCATCTGGCGTCCTTACCAGAGGTAACGCAGACCCAGGTTCACGCTGTAAGGCATTTCGATGTTCTTGCCGTTGGCGTATTCGAATTCGCCATGCACCTGGAAGTCCTTCGACAGCGACAGCGCGACACCGGCACCGACTTCACCACGGGAGCCGGACAGGTCGTTCTTGAAGCTGTTGTCGTTGACTTCGACCCGGTCGTTGTTGGCGAACTCGTGGGACATGCCGACTTTCACGTAAGGCTGCACGAAGCGACCTTCGTCCAGAGGGATGGTCTTGCCGACGGTGGTAGCAACCCGGGCGAGCAGCGAATGGGTCGCATCGCTTTCCGCTTCCAGGCCGTTACTGAAGTCATAGTCAGCCGCCTTGATCACGGTACCGGCGAGCGTCGCCGACGGCTCGATGAACCAGCCGTCCTGCAACTTGATGTGCTTGCCGACTTCGACCGATGCACCGATACCGTCGGTATCGTAATCGCCTTTGGCGCGCTGGCCATCGCTCAGGCGCACCTTGGCATCGTTCACATAGCGGTTGTACTTGATGACGCTGTCGACGAACCAGCCGGTCTGCGCGTCCATCCATGTGGCGTAGGCGCCGACGTAGTAGCTGTCGATAGTGCCTTCGGTGCCATAGGCCATGTTCAGGTCGGTCTTGCTGTAGCCGGCCAATCCACCGACGAGCCAGTTGCTGTTGTCCAGGCGCATATCGGCGCCGAAGGACATGCCGTTCTGGGTCTGGGTGTAGCCCGAACCGGAGAGGGCGTTGGCAACGTTGTACTGGTTGCTGTGGGCACGGACCCAGGCGCCGGCTGCACGGCCTTCGCTGTAGCGCAACTCGCCCATGCGGGAACGCAGGCCGGCTTGTTCGCCATAGAACACGGTAGTCGGGGTACCGGCCAAGGCCATGATGGCTTCGGTGGCCGGGCTGATCTGGCGGTTTTCCGGATCGAGGTACCAGTCGGTGCCTTCCTGCTTCAGGCCGTAGGACCAGGCGCCGAGGTCGACCTCGCCGCCGACCAGGGCGAATTGCGCGTCGCCGCCGCCGGTATGCACCACGTGCAGGGGCACGCCCGCCGCCGGCTCGGCGCCGCTGCTGCTGATCAGCAGGTCATAGCTGCCGGTGGCGGTGCCGTTGACGTTGAGGAAGTCGGTGGCGTTGGTGGCGAAGTTCGAACCCATGACGAAGGTACCGTCGCCGGTCAGGGTTTCGAGGTTGAGGGTATAGAACGAATCGTTGCCGCCCATGGTGACGCGACCGCCGCCCATGTCCAGTTTGGTGACGGTGCTATCGCCGGTCATCATCCACTGGGAGGTGGCGTCGAGCCTGGCGTCCTGCACGTTCTGCATGCGCCCGGTGAACAGCGAGCCGTTGTTCAGGGCCACGGTGCCGGTGCCGCCCTGGTCGACGATGAAATCGCCGGTCAGGCTGCCCTGGTCGAAGGTGAAGTTGCCGGTGCTGGTGTCGGAGACCCTGAGGTTGCCGTTCAGGTTGCTCTGGGTGACGCCCACGGTTGCCTTGGAGCCGTCCAGCACATTGACCAGGATGCCGTTGCCGCCGCTGAGGGTGGCGCCGTTGCGGATGTCGATGGTTGCGGTGCTGCTGTTGGTCAACTCGATGGCGGAGCCGCTCTGGCCTACGACCTGGGTGCCATCGAGAACCAGCAGGCCTTCGGAGCCGGTGGTAACACGCCTGATGACGATGCCCTTGTCTGCTCCGGTGATGCTCCCGCCCTGGGCTTTGACAATGCCGGAGAAATTGATCAGGCCGATGCTGCCGGCGCCAGTGGCGGTGACACTGGTATTGATCAGGTTCAGTTCACTTTCGGCAGTAACCGAGACCCCGGCGGTGAGGCCGACAATGGTGCTGTCGGTGACCTGGGCCGTGGAACCCTGCCCACCCTCGGTAGCCAGTACCAGTCCCCGTCCGATGCTGCTGGTCACCCGGGTGCCGGTCATGGTGAGGGTGGATGCGTTCAAGTCGAGGGCACCCACTGCGCCACCGGTATCCACTACCGAGCCGCCGCTCAGATTGACAACCGAGTTACTTCTGGCACGAATCGAATTGGTATCGGCATTCTGGCTATTCAAGGTCGCGCCGTTTTTCAATCCATAATTATCTCTCGGCGTACTCGAATCGATATCGTGGATAACACCGTCAAGTTCAACGGCAGTTGCCGGGTTACCGTGCAATGCAAGAGGTATCAATATTGCCAGGGGCGCGAGACGGAAGATGTGCCGTCCAGACATGCGAACTTGAGTAGCCATAAAATAATTACCTACGTTGGTTATCTGAAGATCTCATCGAACAGCGGGCAAACACTTCCGAAGCGACATCCGATTTTTGCGGGAACGTAGACTAGTAATTACCCTACAGTAACGTCTGTAGGAATTTTCCACGGCACATATGCGAATTTTCGTCAGTAAACCTCATCACTCCTTTTCCATGGAGGCCCGGAACATCCGCTCCGGGCCCTTTCCAGCGATCAGGCCTCTATGGCCAAATCTCCGTTATGGCGGNNCGGGCACACCGGACGCCCTCCAGAGGGTCTGTGGCGGTTGTAGCGCACGAATTGCGGTGGGGAAATGCCCGTGACCTCCCCGCGCTTCATGCTCCACTGAACAACGATGCTGCCCTCGGTGAGAAGCTCCAGGTGCTCACCCCACCACACGTTGAAGGTCACCACCCCCCGGGACGCTTCAGCCACCGTGACCCGGTGCGAGAAGTTAGTGCGGCTCTCCTCGAGCGGGTCATTCGGCACAATGACCTGGTCGACAGGTGGCCAGGTCTTGTCGAGGACCCAGTTGATGGTGATCTCGTCATCGGCCTCGAACTCATAGGTCATCTCGATATCGACGCCGTTGATCCAGGGCTCGACGTTGCAGTTGATGATGTTGTAGGCCTCCTCGCGGTTGGAGAAGACGCAGACGGGCAGGTCCTGCAGGTTGTGCACGGTCACCAGGATGTCGGTCATCGGCGACTGCTGGAAGTTCTCCGGCTTGCCTTTTGGGTAGATGCGGTAGAACGCCTCGATGGTGCCGTTGCCCTGGGCATCGATCATGGTCCATGGCAAGACCACGACGATCTGGTTCGCCGTGATATCGGCCTGGGTGAGCTCCACTTCCTGCACGGAATTACCGGCAGCACCGTAGTAGACATTGACGATCTCGCCCACGTTGATCGGCGTATACAGCGGCACCGTCATGTTGGCAGGCTGATCCTTGTCCGCCGGAACGATGGCGTTGGTCTGCGCGGTAGAGCTGGTCAGGGTCAGAGGCGTAAGATTCGGGTTGACGATGTCCGGTTCCCCCGGGTTGACCGGGCCGACGTCCTCGATGTCAACCTCGACCGTCGCGTCGGGCGAGAAGTAGACCTTGCCCCTGCGATTGATCTCGTAGGACACCGTAGCGGTGTACTTTTCACCTGGCGTGCTGACATCCTTCAGCGACACATCGACCGAGGAAGCCTGCTCGATGTAGTAGGAGTCCTGGATAATGTTCTGCCAATGCACCGTGATCAAGTCACCTTCCATGGGGGTGTCGTAGTCATGCAGCACGGTTACCCCGTCCCGGGCGTCGGTCAGGGAGATCTCGGGGCCTTCCGGAATCAGAGGTGGCCTCATGTCCGGAGCGGGGGATTTGACGAACCTGAGCGTTTGCGGCAGCGCCTGGACAGTGCGGTTGCCCGCCCGGTCGACAATGGTGTAGGACAGCGAGATCATGCCTTCCGGGACTGCCTCGAACTTCGTCTTGTCCAGCAGGAAGGTGAAGGGAGCAGTGGCATCCTGGTCATCGAGGACCATGTTGTCATTGATCCAGATATCGAATTTGTCCCCCGGCCTTGAGTCGGCGAAAGGCGGCAGAGTGAGGCTGATGCCGCCCTTCTGCTCCAGGTACTCCTGGGTGAGATCACCGTCGGGAAGGTCCGCAGGCAACAGGATCGGATCCGGCTGCTGGCCGAGATTGGGGTCTTCGTTATCGATGAAGAAATCCAGAGGCGGGCCGTCTATGGTGTTGCCGGTATCCTGACCTTGCGAATACCAGCCCAGGACATGAGGCCCATGGTCGTACTGGTAGTCCACCACCGGGACAGGATGGTCAAAGGCAGTAAACCCGGGCGCGACCGTGACTTCGCTGACCGGCTCGTCTTCATCGATGAAGAAATAAAGCTTGTAGCTGGGCTCCGACATGTCCGTCCAGGGCTCGATCTTGACCACGAGCCCCACCGGCCACTGGTCCCTGGGCAGCAGGTTGTCCTGGCCATCACCGTTATCGTCCAGGGTATTGACCGGTACCAGTGCAGGGTGGGCTGTCAGTTGCTCCACCGGAATACCCAGCAGCATCGCCCGACGTTCATTGAGGATCCTTCGGGTATTGCTGGCACTTTCCTGCTTGGCGCGCAGTACCGCCACTTTTTTCATGTCCGAAGACATCTTCTCGATATCGTTCACGATCGAGACTCCTTGATTCGATTGATAATTGGCCTTTCTTATAAAAGACCGTCTCGGGAAAAGCCGTATCCCGCAACTTTCTGTTTACGACTTCACAGCCCAGAAACTTTCAAACAGGCCATCCACGCAAGGACGGGTGAATGGCCGGGTCTATCTGTCGTCCATATCCGGTATGGGTCATCAATAACTCTCATCAACATCACTCCTTGTTATGGAAGTCTGAAAATTACTGCCTGGACCGGATACGTCGCTTTGTTGTTACTTAGTAAATTCCAATTTTCAAAATTGCGCACCTGACAAAAATATCAGGTACCCGTGTTTTTCCCGGTCAATCCGTCCCGTCGCAGGGCTCGTCATTGCCTGGCCGCCCCAGGGAAATCCGCAGGACCTTGTTCGGTGCAATTCCGGGGGTGCCGTCCTGCTTGCTCAGGCGATACCCCACATTGGCCGAGCCGTCGACGATGTGCAGGGGCAGGACCAGCTCGGTGAAGCGGTCCATCAGCATCACGAAGCCTTCCACCGCCTCGGTGGCAGTGAGCTGCCGGGGGGGGAAGAGCACATGCTCGGTGATCGGGTCTTCCCCGGTGGTGCCCCGGGACAGTTGCCAGCTCATCTCGATCACATCGCCCTCTTCCAGCACCGCAGCGTTGCCGGGGATCTGCACGCGAATGCCATTCCACGGCTCGGCGTCGCAGTTGATCCAGCCCCACAGCGTGGCATCGGGGAAGGACACCGGCTCCAGCCCGTCCACCGGGCGCACCGCGACCCGTACCAGGGTGTCCCGCGAGCGCTGGCGGTTGATGCCGTTGGAGACCCAGTAGAAGGTCGGCAACGCCTGGCTGTTGCCCACGGCCTCGATGACCGCCCAGGGCACGGTGAACGCGATCTGCTGGCCCGGCTGATCGCCCGACTGCACCCGGTAGCTCGCCGCAACCTGCGGGTGATCGCCCCAATGCAGTTCGAGCAGTTCACCGGCCTTGGGGTTGCCGTAGAGGTCGACCAGCACCCGCGCATCGTTGCCGTGGTCCGGGCCGACCAGGATGTTGTCGCCGGTCAGGCCCTTGACCACCAGCAGGTCGAGTTTCGGGTTGATCGGATCGGGGCCTTCCGGGTCCGGTCCGGCCACGGTGAGGTCGACGGTAAAGGCGGTGATCGGCGAGTCCCTGAAAGGCCCGCCGCCTCGCCGCCAGCGGTATTGCACCCTCCCGGGCACTGGCGCGGCGAAGCCGTCGGCGG
>DQAA01000021.1 GCA_003523465.1 Pseudomonas sp. | reverse complement strand
GTTGCGCAGCAGGTCGCCGAGTTGCTGGCCGGTCTGGCGCAGGATCCGGTGGCGGAAGAGCAGGGCGTCACCACACCAGGCCGGCGCAGCGCTGTGCAAGTGCCGGGCAGCAAGGGAGCCGTTGCGGTAGCGCGATGGTTGTCGCGGTTCGCGCTCAAGCAGGCCCAGGCCCCAAAGCAACTCCAGGAAATACCCGGTGCTGGCTGGATCGAGTTNNTCCAGTCTGGTGGCCAGTTCGCCTGCTTCGCTGAAGGTTTCCAGGTGATCGAACAGTCGGCACTCCAGGGCCAGGTTCAAGGCATCGGCGCCCAGGCTGGACAGTTGCAGGTCCCAGCAAGCTTGCAACGGGTGGAGTTGATCGAGATCTGGCGATGTCATGGCGACGTCCTGGTCGGTGGCGATGCGTGCTAGGTTAAACAGGAATGGATCTCGATAAGTATGCGAAGCGGAGTCGTTCGTATGGGAAAGGCATGTCGTCTCAAGTCCGGGCAGTCGCGCGCTGTGCAAGTGCTGGCGGATGGGCGTCAGCGAGTGCAGCTGGATGGCGGGCTCGGGCACTGCTATTGCGAGTCGTTGCAGTTGGAGCAGGGCCTGGGTCTGGTTCGTCTGCACTATCAGCCGTCGCGTCCGTTGATCGAGGAAAGTTCTGCTGCCCATGATGGTCATGTGCTGGTGGTGACTCTTGGCTTGCAGGGGCGATCGGCATTCCGGGGGCGTGATGGTGATGTCGGGTTTCAGGCGGGGCAGACCACGATCACTGCATTTCGCGGCGTAGCGGGGGAGCGCTGCTATGCCGCGAACCAGGGCGTTGTGCAGTTGCGTCTGGTGGTCGAGCGCAGCGCCTTGGGCAAATACCTGGGGGAGGAGCGTGCGGCGGATCTGCTGGGTGACGGCGGGCGCCTGAAGCAGCTGGGATGCGGTTCCAGCTCAAGCGCTGCCAAGGCCCACGGCGCCGCGCTGCTTCGGCATATGCGCAATCCGGCAGCGCGCCTTGACCTGCATATCCATGCACTGAGCCTCTTGTCCGCGGAATTCGCCGGATTGGCACCAAGGCATCCGGTGTCGTCGAGACTCAGCGCGGCAGATATGGAGCGGATCGAGCGTGCCCGCGCGCTTCTTGGCGAACAGTTGCACAGACCGCTGACGGTTGCCTGGCTGGCCGCCGCCGTGGGACTCAACGAGCACAAGCTCAAGATGGGATTCCGTCACCTCTTCGATACCACCCCGGCGCGCCTGCTGCTCGACCTGCGCATGCGTCAGGCCATGACCCTGCTCGAAGCCGGTCAGCAGGTGGCGCAGGTGGGGTATGAGTATCCGAACAATTTCAGCGTGGCGTTCGCTCGCTACTTCGGGCGGCTGCCTGGGGCAATCAAGACGGGTTCTGCGCAACTTTAAGAGGGGAGGCAAATTCCAGGCATAAAAAAACCCGCTTTCGCGGGTTTCTCTAGAATATGGTGCCCAGAAGAAGACTCGAACTTCCACGACCGTAAGGTCACCAGCACCTGAAGCTGGCGTGTCTACCAATTTCACCATCTGGGCATTTCGCTGAGTTCACTTCGATGCTGATGTTTTACATCGTGACATCGTGCGGCTTCTCAACTATAACGACGGTGTCCGTCGCTGTGGTGCGCACTATACGGACGGCCCCTGGGGCTGTAAACCCCCCTCTGAAAAAAATCTTAAAAAATTCAAGCCGTTGATCGACCGAAGCAAACAAGCATCAAACAGGCCGGCCCAGGCGGGACTGTCCAAGGTTGAAATTTCCGGTTTCAATACGGCTATGCCAAACTAACCCTTATATAGACAAGGTGAACCCCTCCTAATGGCCGATTGGCAGTCCCTCGATCCCGAGGCCGCTCGTGAAGCGGAAAAATACGAAAACCCCATCCCTAGCCGTGAGCTGATCCTCCAGCACCTCGCCGAACGAGGCTCGCCGGCTGCGCGCGAGCAACTGGTTGAGGAATTCGGTTTGCACACCGAGGATCAGATCGAGGCCCTGCGCCGCCGCCTGCGGGCGATGGAGCGTGACGGTCAGCTGATCTACACCCGGCGCGGCACTTATGCCCCGGTGGACAAGCTCGACCTGATCCTCGGCCGCGTTTCCGGCCACCGCGACGGCTTCGGCTTCCTGATTCCGGACGACGGCACCGAGGACCTGTTCCTCAGCCCGTCGCAGATGCGCCTGGTGTTCGATGGCGACCGCGCCCTGGCCCGGGTTTCCGGTGTCGACCGCCGTGGCCGCCGCGAAGGCGTGCTGGTGGAAATCATCTCCCGCGCCCACGAAAGCATCGTCGGACGCTACTTCGAGGAAGGCGGCATCGGCTTCGTCACTGCCGACAACCCCAAGATCCAGCAGGAAGTGCTGGTGACTCCAGGTCGCAACGCCGGGGCCAAGATCGGTCAGTTCGTCGAGGTGAAGATCACCCACTGGCCGACTCCGCGTTTCCAGCCGCAGGGCGATGTCGTCGAAGTGATCGGCAACTACATGGCGCCGGGCATGGAGATCGACGTGGCGCTGCGCAGCTACGACATTCCCCATGTATGGCCCGAAGCGGTCATCAAGGAAGCCCGCAAGCTCAAGCCGGACGTGGAAGAGAAGGACAAGGAAAAGCGCATCGACCTGCGCCACCTGCCGTTCGTCACCATCGACGGTGAAGACGCCCGCGACTTCGACGACGCGGTCTATTGCGAAAGCCTCGGCAAGCTGCGGCTGTTCTCGGGCGGCTGGCGTCTTTACGTCGCGATCGCCGACGTTTCCAGCTACGTTCGCCTCGGTTCGGCACTGGATGCCGAAGCCCTGGTCCGCGGCAACTCGGTGTACTTCCCCGAGCGGGTCATCCCGATGCTGCCGGAGGAACTGTCCAACGGACTGTGCTCGCTGAACCCGCACGTCGACCGCCTCGCCATGGTCTGCGAAATGACCATGAACAAGGCCGGCCAGATGGTCGACTACCAGTTCTACGAAGCGGTGATCCACTCCCACGCACGGCTGACCTACAACACGGTCAGCAGCATGCTGGAGCACGCCCGCACCCGCGAAGGCCGTGCCCTACGCGAGGAATACAGCGAAGTGCTGCCACACCTGAAGCAGCTCTACGCGCTGTACAAGGTGCTGCTGGACGCCCGTCACACCCGTGGCGCGATCGACTTCGAGACCCAGGAAACCCGCATCATCTTCGGCTCCGAGCGCAAGATCGCGGAGATCCGTCCGACCGTGCGCAACGATGCGCACAAGCTGATCGAGGAGTGCATGCTGGCGGCCAACGTCGCCACTGCCGAATTCCTCAAGAAGCACGAGATTCCTGCCCTGTACCGGGTCCACGACGGTCCGCCGCCGGAGCGCCTGGAAAAACTTCGCGCCTTCCTCGGCGAGCTTGGCCTGTCCCTGCACAAGGGTAAGGATCCATCGCCGAAGGATTACCAGGCCCTGCTGGCGAGCATCGCCGGCCGTCCGGACTTCCACCTGATCCAGACCGTCATGCTGCGCTCCCTGAGCCAGGCGGTGTACAGCGCCGAGAACAATGGCCACTTCGGCCTGAACTACGAGGCGTACACCCACTTCACCTCGCCGATCCGCCGTTACCCGGACCTGCTGGTGCACCGCGCGATCCGCAGCGTGATCCGTTCCCGTCAGGAAACCCCGCACGTCAAGCGCGCCGGGGCGATGAGCATTCCCAAGGCGCGGATCTACCCGTACGACGAGAACACCCTGGAGCAGTTGGGCGAACAGTGCTCGATGAGCGAGCGCCGTGCCGACGAAGCCACCCGCGACGTGGTCAACTGGCTCAAGTGCGAATACATGAAGGACCGCGTTGGCGAGTCCTTCCCGGGTGTGATCACGGCCGTGACCGGCTTCGGCCTGTTCGTCGAACTGACCGACATCTATGTCGAAGGCATGGTCCACGTCAGCGCGCTGCCGGGTGACTACTACCACTTCGACCCGGTGCACCACCGCCTGACCGGCGAGCGCACCGGCCGCAGCTTCCGCCTTGGCGACACCGTCGAAGTGCGGGTGATGCGCGTCGACCTGGAGCAGCGCAAGATCGACTTCGAAATGTCCGAGAACGCGCTAAAGGCGCCGATCGGGCGCAAGCAGCGTTCGACCGAGCCAGCGCCGACCGGGGCGAAGATCGGTGTAGGCCCGAATGCCAAGTCGGCAACGGCGCCAGCACCGGCGAAAGAAGAGCGTCCAGCCCGTCGCAGCAAGAAAGACGAGACTTCGGAAGCCTATTTCTCTTCCCATGCCGCGACGAACAACGCCGAAGTGCGCAAGAGCCGGGAAATGAAGAAAGCCCTGCTTTCCGACGCGCGGCATGCCCACGCCAGCGGCAAGCCGGCGGGCAAGTCTTCGGGCAAATCCGAGAAACCGACCAAACATCGCAAGGGGCCGCCAAAGTCCGGTTCCACTTCGCGTAAACCCAAAGGCAAGTCATGAGTCAGTTGGAAAAGATCTACGGCGTGCATGCCGTGGAAGCCCTGTTGCGCTTTCACCCGAAGCGGGTCAAGCAAATCTGGCTTTCGGAAGGGCGTAGCGAGCCGCGTATCCAGGCGCTGCTGGCACTGGCTGCGGAATACCGCGTCAGTGTCGGTCAGGCCGAACGTCGCGAGATGGATGCCTGGGTCGAAGGCGTGCACCAGGGCGTGGTTGCTGAAGTGAGCCCGAGCCAGGTGTGGGGCGAGGCGATGCTGGAAGAGCTGCTGGAGCGGACCGAGAAGGTCCCGCTGCTGCTGGTTCTCGACGGCGTTACCGACCCGCACAACCTCGGTGCCTGCCTGCGGACGGCGGATGCCGCCGGCGCGTTGGCGGTGATCGTGCCCAAGGACAAGTCGGCGACCCTGACCGCCGCTGTGCGCAAGG
>DQAA01000517.1 GCA_003523465.1 Pseudomonas sp. | reverse complement strand
CTGTATGGCGACTGGACCCGGCAGATTCCCGGCTGCGTGCAATGCCACGGCCCCGGTGGCGCGGGCGCCGTTGAACACTTCCCGCCGCTGGCACACCAGCCGGCTGCCTACCTCGTCGCCCAGCTCAACGCCTGGCGCGAGGGCACCCGCCACAACGACCCGAACCAACTGATGGTAGGGGTGGCCAAGGCCATGACCGATGCCGAGGTCACGGCCATCGCCGACTATTTCGCTGCTGGACAGGAGGTCAAGCCATGAAAGCATTCATTCTTGGCACATTGGCTTTCGCCGTGGGCTCGGCCCAGGCCGCGCAGGTCGCGATGGAAGACCAATCGCAATTGAAAGTGCCACCGGCCAGCCAGACACCCTTCTTCGTGCCACCGGCGCAAAGCGAACTGCCCGACAACGCGTTCGGCAAGATGGTCCGCGACGGCTACGCGCTGTTCGTCGACACCCCGCGCCTGGCTCCCGGCTACGTCGGCAACGGCATGAAGTGCAGCAACTGCCACCTCGACCAGGGACGCCTGGCCCACTTGGCGCCGTTGTGGGGCGCGTATCCGATGTACCCGGCCTACCGCAAGAAGAACGACAAGGTGAACACCTATGCCGAGCGCATCCAGGGCTGCTTCCAGTTCAGCATGAACGGCAAGGCGCCGGCGGCTGACAGCCCGGAGATCACCGCGTTGTCGGTGTATTCCTACTGGCTGGCGAGCAAGACCCAGGTCGGCGTCGAGCCGCCGGGGCGCGGCTACCCCGAGGTCGCCCAGCCCGCAGGCGGCTACGACATCGCCCGCGGCGAGAAGGTCTACCAGCAGCAATGCGCGATCTGTCATGGCGACAAGGGCGAGGGCCAGAAAATTGCCAACGACTACGTGATGCCGCCGTTGTGGGGCAAGGATTCCTACAATTGGGGCGCCGGCATGCACCGGATCAATACGGCGGCGTCCTTCATCAAGTACAACATGCCCCTGGGTAAGCCCGGCAGCCTCAGCGACCAGCAGGCCTGGGACGTGGCAGCCTATGTCAACAAGCATGAGCGGCCGCAGGACCCACGTCTGGTGGACGGCTCGGTGGAGAAGACCCGCCTGAAGTTCCACGCCAACGACGGCGTCAACCTCTACGGTCAGACCGTGGATGGTGTGCTGATCGGACAGGGGACGGGCAAGTAACGGTAGTTGCCTGAAAAATGATGGCCACGGCGCTGTTTTCCATGTGGGAAACAGCGTCTTTTTGTCGCCGGGATAATGGCATAAGGCCAATATTTTCAACGCCTGGGAACTATATCCCCACTAATTTCTCTATGATGGCAACGGTTGCAACCGGGTGGGGCATTGTAAGGTGCACGCCGCCTGATTAGACTGCGCCGAATTTCGTACGCACAGCCCTTCGTTAAGGACTTTTATGATCAAGAAATGCTTGTTCCCGGCAGCCGGCTACGGCACGCGCTTCCTGCCAGCTACCAAAGCCATGCCCAAGGAAATGCTGCCGGTGGTCAACAAGCCACTGATCCAGTACGGCGTCGAAGAAGCCCTCGAGGCCGGCCTGACTGAAATCTCCATCGTGACCGGCCGTGGCAAGCGCGCCCTGGAAGACCACTTCGACATCAGCTACGAGCTGGAAACCCAGATCAAGGGCACCGACAAGGAGAAATACCTGGTCGGCATCCGCCGTCTGCTGGACGAGTGCTCTTTCTCCTACACCCGTCAGACCGAGATGAAAGGCCTGGGCCACGCGATCCTGACCGGCCGCCCGCTGATCGGTGACGAACCCTTCGCCGTGGTTCTGGCCGACGACCTGTGCGTCAACCTCGACGACGACGGCGTGCTGACCCAGATGGTCAAGCTGTACAAGCAGTTCCGCTGCTCGATCGTCGCCATCCAGGAAGTCGATCCGCAGGAAACCAACAAGTACGGCGTGATCGCCGGCGAGATGATCCGCGACGATATCTACCGCGTACACAGCATGGTCGAGAAGCCGGCGCCGGAAGACGCGCCGTCGAACCTGGCCATCATCGGTCGCTACATCCTGACCCCGGACATCTTCGACCTGATCGAACAGACCGAGCCAGGCAAGGGTGGTGAAATCCAGATCACCGACGCCCTGATGAAGCAGGCCCAGAACGGCTGCGTCATGGCCTACAAGTTCAAGGGTCGTCGTTTCGACTGCGGTGGCGCCGAAGGCTACATCGACGCGACCAACTTCTGCTTCGAGAACTTCTACAAGACTGGCAAGGCGTACTGAGTCCTGCGCCTGGCTTGACGGCTTCGAACAAAACGCCCGGTGCCCCGCATCGGGCGTTTTGCTTTGCGCTTCAAATGCGCAGCGCCCGGGCCTTGCGCGGTGTTCGCCCGATACAGCAGACCCAGCGGTGATCGCGGCGATAGGGCGCGCGGATGAAGTTGATTTCGGCCATCAGGCGCATGCCGCGCTTCTTCAGGGCTTCGGTGAGCTGCACGAGTGTCTCTGCTTCGATAGTCATCGCTGTTACCTCGCCAGATTGACTGCGTTCACAGGTGTTGACCGGGCGGGTTCGCGGTGGATTCATTTTTTTGACTTGCACGACAGCTTTTCACCCGCAAGCCTTGCCGACCCTTTTGTTTATGGCCATCACTGGCGCTATGCTGGCGACCTGCCGAGGAGAGAGATATGGCCTACGATTTTGATCTGTTTGTAATTGGTGCCGGTTCCGGCGGTGTGCGTGCTTCGCGATTCGCCGCAGGCTTCGGGGCCAAGGTGGCGGTAGCGGAAAGCCGCTACCTGGGCGGGACCTGCGTCAACGTCGGTTGCGTGCCGAAAAAGCTGCTGGTGTATGGCGCGCATTACTCCGACGAGTTCGAGCAAGCCGCAGGCTTCGGCTGGTCGCTGGAAGATGCGCAGTTCGACTGGGGTCAACTGATCGCCAACAAGAACCGCGAGATCGAGCGCCTCAACGGCATCTACCGCAACCTGCTGGTCAACAGCGGCGTGACCCTGCTGGAAGGTCATGCGCGAATCACCGCGTCTCATGAGGTGGAAGTCGAGGGCAAGCGCTATTCGGCCAGGCACATCCTCATCGCCACCGGCGGCTGGCCGCAGGTGCCGGAGATTCCGGGACGCGAACTGGCGATCAGCTCCAACGAAGCGTTCTTCCTCAAGGACCTGCCCAAGCGCGTGCTGGTGGTCGGTGGCGGTTATATCGCCGTCGAGTTCGCCGGAATCTTCCAGGGCCTGGGCGCCGCTACCAGCCTGCTCTATCGCGGTGACCTGTTCCTGCGGGGCTTCGATGGCTCGGTGCGGACCCACCTGAAGGAAGAGCTGGAGAAGCGCGGCCTCGACCTGCAGTTCAACGCCGATATCGCTCGTATCGACCAGTTGGAGGACGGCAGCCTCAAGGCCACCCTCAAGGACGGTCGCGAGCTGCTCACCGATTGCGTGTTCTACGCCACCGGGCGCCGGCCAATGCTGGACAACCTGGGCCTAGAGAACACCGAGGTGCAACTGGACAAGCGCGGCTACGTCCAGGTCAACGACGAATTCCAGACCGACGAGCCGTCGATCCTCGCCATCGGCGACGTGATCGGCCGGGTGCAACTGACCCCTGTCGCTCTCGCCGAAGGCATGGCCGTGGCGCGGCGCCTGTTCAAGCCGGAGGAGTATCGTCCGGTGGACTACCGCAACATTCCGACTGCGGTGTTCAGCCAGCCGCCGATCGGCACCGTGGGCTTGACCGAGGAGCAGGCGCTGGAAGCCGGCCACTCGCTGAAGATCTTCGAGAGCCGTTTCCGCCCGATGAAACTGACCCTCACGGACGTGCAGGAAAAGACCCTGATGAAACTGGTGGTGGATGCCGACAGCGACCGCGTACTGGGTTGCCATATGGTGGGTCCTGAGGCCGGGGAGATCGTCCAGGGCCTGGGCATCGCCCTGAAGGCCGGGGCGACCAAGCAGCAGTTCGATGACACCATCGGTGTACATCCAACGGCGGCGGAGGAGTTCGTCACCATGCGCACCGTGACCCGCTAAGCCTTCTGAAACGACGCGGACCCTGTGGGACCGCGTCGCTTTCTATTTCTTCTATCAATACCCACCTGCTATAGCCAAAACCAATCATCAACATCATTTTTGCCAATGAGCATTGATCTGCTCTATTGGCTAGGATCTCTCCATCAAGTTTTTCCAACCCTGAAGGAGCGATACCGATGCCAATCATCAACAGCCAGGTCAAACCGTTCAACGCAACCGCTTACCACAACGGCAACTTCGTTCAGGTCTCCGAAGCCGATCTGAAAGGCAAGTGGTCCGTGGTGTTCTTCTACCCAGCCGACTTCACCTTCGTGTGCCCGACCGAGCTGGGCGACCTGGCCGACAACTACGCCGAGTTCCAGAAACTGGGCGTCGAGATCTACGGCGTGTCCACCGACACCCACTTCACCCACAAAGCCTGGCACGACACTTCCGACACCATCGGCAAGATCCAGTACCCGCTGATCGGTGACCCGACCCACGTCATCTCGCGCAACTTCGACGTGCTGATCGAAGAAGCCGGCCTCGCTGACCGTGGCACCTTCGTGATCAACCCGGAAGGCCAGATCAAGATCGTCGAACTGAACGACGGCGGTGTCGGCCGTGACGCCAGCGAGCTGCTGCGCAAGGTCAAGGCTGCCCAGTACGTCGCCGCCCACCCAGGCGAAGTCTGCCCGGCCAAGTGGAAAGAAGGCGAAGCCACCCTGGCCCCTTCGCTGGACCTGGTCGGCAAGATCTAAGCCGGTCATGACGATGTCGAGGGCGGTCATCCGCACCTGATTGCAGTACCCGCCCCGTACAAACGCCCGGGCGCTTTCGCCCGGGCGTTTGCATTTATAGAGATTGAAAAAAGGAATCGCCCGTATGTTGGACGCCACGCTTAAAACTCAGTTGAAAGCCTACCTGGAACGGGTCACTCAGCCGATCGAGATCGTCGCCTCCCTCGATGACGGCGCGAAGTCCCGCGAACTCCACGACCTGCTGCGCGAGATCGCCAGCCTGTCGACCCTCATTACCCTGCGCGAGGACGGCGCTGACGCCCGTGTCCCGTCGTTCTCGCTCAATCGCCCCAATGGCGAGATCAGCCTGCGCTTCGCCGGCATCCCCATGGGCCATGAATTCACCTCCCTGGTCCTCGCCCTGCTGCAGGTCGGCGGGCACCCGTCCAAGGCCAGCGCCGAGCTGATCGAACAGATCGCCGGGCTGGACGGGGAATTCAACTTCGAAACCTACTTCTCGCTGTCGTGCCAGAACTGCCCGGACGTGGTCCAGGCGCTGAACCTGATGGCGGTGCTCAACCCCAACGTGCGTCATGTGGCCATCGACGGTGCGCTGTTCCAGGCCGAAGTCGATGCGCGCCAGGTGATGGCGGTACCGAGCGTGTACCTCAATGGTGAAGTCTTCGGCCAGGGCCGCATGGGCCTGGAGGAGATCGTCGCCAAGCTCGATACCGGCTCCAGTGCCCGCCAGGCCGACAAGCTCAACGCCAAGGACGCCTTCGACGTGCTGGTGATCGGCGGTGGCCCTGCCGGTGCGGCAGCGGCGATCTATGCTGCTCGTAAAGGCATCCGTACCGGTGTCGCGGCAGAGCGCTTCGGCGGCCAGGTGCTGGACACCATGGCCATCGAGAACTTCATCTCGGTGCAGGAAACCGAAGGCCCGAAACTGGCCACGGCACTGGAGGAGCACGTCAAGCAGTACGACGTCGACATCATGAACCTGCAGCGTGCCGATGCGCTGGTCCCGGCCACCGACGGCGGCCTGCATCAGGTGCGGATGAACAGCGGCGCGACCCTCAAGGCCAAGACCGTGATCCTCGCTACCGGTGCCCGCTGGCGCGAAATGAACGTGCCGGGCGAGAAGGAATACCGCAGCCGGGGCGTGGCCTACTGCCCGCACTGCGACGGTCCTCTGTTCAAGGGCAAGCGCGTGGCGGTGATCGGCGGGGGCAACTCCGGCGTGGAAGCGGCCATCGACCTGGCCGGTATCGTCGCCCAGGTGACCCTGATCGAGTTCGACAGCCAGTTGCGTGCCGACGCCGTGCTACAACGCAAGCTGCACAGCCTGCCGAACGTCAAGGTCATCACCAGCGCGCTGACCACCGAAGTGCTGGGTGACGGGCAGAAGGTCAACGGCCTGCGCTACAAGGACCGCACCACCGATGCCGTGCATGACCTGGCGCTGGAAGGCATCTTCGTGCAGATCGGCTTGCTGCCGAACACCGACTGGCTGAAAGGCACCGTCGAGCTGACCCCGCGCGGCGAGATCATCGTCGATGCCAAGGGCCAGACCAATATCCCGGGTGTGTTCGCTGCGGGTGACGTGACCACGGTGCCGTACAAGCAGATCGTGATTGCGGTGGGTGAGGGGGCCAAGGCTTCGCTGGCGGCGTTCGATCACCTGATCCGCACCAGCGCACCGGCGTAAACGATGTGCGCCCTGACTCGTGCAAGCGAGTCAGGGCTTTTCGTGCGTGACTCATCGTGCCCAGGAGTGGTCCGATCCGTTGGCGATGAATTTGCCAAGCCCGCGGATCTGGCGGTAGGGCCTCTGCAGTGCAGCGATTTCCTCGAGGTTCAGAGTGGCGTTACTGGAGACCAGACTCCGCTTGTGCGCAGTGAACAGGTCCAGCTTGAGGTTGAAATCGACGGGTGCCATGCCGCGGTAGTGGTGGTAAAGAGTCGTAGTGAAGGCTCTGGGGCCTGCAATCCTGAAAATGTCTTCTTCACCTCCTTCGACACGTGCGACCGCGCCTTCCAGCATCTGCTGGATGACGGGATGTCCTTCCACAGCGGCTATCGGTGAATTGCCGATGAATTCCCCATAGCCGGCCATCTTGCTTTCGACATTCACGCCCAGGCCTCCGGGAAACTCTAGCGCTCCGAAGGGTTGTTTCTGTCGGTCGTCGATGTCTTTGTAAACACCCCCTTCATACTTGAGCAGCATCAGCCGCAGCAGGTCGCTGGCTTCTGCATATTTCCCTCTTGTGGTGGCCCGTTCATAGAGGGCGAAGGAGGGATGTTTCCTGGCATCGGACAACCAGCGCGCGGAGCGAACGTCCTGCAACCTGATTGCGCTTGAGTCGAACTGCTGGCGCATGTCCGCGAGGGCGGCTTCGTGGCCGCTGATAGCACTGTCGAACCAGATATGCGTGGCGTAGTCGCTGTTCATTCGTGCGGTCTCATGGGAGAGCGCACTGTTTTTTTCGGAGAGCGGCGCGGTCCCGATCCAGATCATCTGGATGGCTTTCTTGATCGCGCGCATGGGTAGTCGAGCAACTTCCGTGTCGATCAGTTCGTCGAACCGTGCGTTGTTTGCCGAGCCAAGACATGCCGGCGTCGCCACCCGGCCGTCGCTGTCGATCATGGATACCGGATTGTTTCGCACCATTCGATAAAGGTTTGGCCCATCGGCAGTGCCGGCCGGATCGCTCGACAACCAACGTCCCGCCCAGGGTTGGTAGTAGCGGTAACCGTAATAGTAGAGGCCGGTAGCATCCCGTTCCTTGCCGGAGTATCTGGCAATCTTCAAATCGGCCGCGCCAGGGGTGGGTGTGCTCCAGAGCGCCCTGCCGCCGTACGGATAGAACTCTTCGCGGCTGATCAGGGCACCTCGGCAGTCCAGTTCCAGTTCGTGGCTGCCCACCAGGTTGGTCAAGCTGTAGCGGACTTGATCGTTGTCGATGCCCTCCGGCAGGCCGGATTGCCAGTGCATCACGCGCACCTGGCCCAGCGTCACGATATGAAGGCAGTCCTTCTGTACGCCATCAATTGTGGTCGTGCGTATTTCAAGGTTCGGCAGATAAACCACGGTGCGTTGTACGACGGTGTTGCGGGTGTGGGCACGGCGTATCTTGCGAATGCGCCGCGCGTCGGCTGCGTAGCGATACGACTCGATGTCGGAGTCGTTCCCCAAGCGAGTGACGGGAGTGACCTGGCTCAACTCGCCACGGCTGTTCCAGTGCAGTGCCTGGCCAGGCTGCAAGTACCGCTGGTGCCCCTGGGGACTGAACAGCGCATCGACCTGCCCGGGATCGTCCGTCAGGGCGGCGATCACCGCGCGATTCTTGTACTGCGAAACCGTCATGTCGAGCGTAAAGCCGTGGTTGGCGGCAGGAGCGGTGTGACGGATGCGTGTCAGGTTACCGCCCCTGTCGTAACTGTAGTTGCGGTCATACCGCGTCAGGCTGTCGTCGGTCACAGGCGGCGGGCAGGTGGCCACCCACTCGTTCGTGGCGTTGCTGGCCATCTCACGACCGGTCGAATGGGTCATCTGGTACAGCGTGTCGTATTCGAACGCGCTGTGCGCCGAAACCCTCTGGTTGCGCCAGTAGCGCTCGGGTTGGGCCAGATCCCTGATGTGGAGGACATTGCCCATGGGGTCATATTCATGGTTCAGGTCTTGCAACGTGCGAGAGCCTTGACGGCTGATCAGGCGAGTCAGGCGCAATGTTTCGGGTTCATGGCCATGCTCGGTCGACACGCCATTGGCCAGGTATTCGGAACGTTTTTCCCCCGAGGCACCGTAGGTGATATTGCTGATGACAGGCTGTTCGTTGGCACCCGCGAGCGCTATCCAGCTTCGGGTCAATTGACCGGTTACATCGTATGCCATGCGCTGGCGATGGCCCATGGCGTCGGCGATTGCGACCGGATTGCCGGTGCTGTCATGGTCAGTGCGGGTAGTGAACGCGTCGGGCTCCAGCAGCGTTCGCCAGGCGTCTTCGCCCGGACCTTGCCAGTCCACGTTGTCCGTCGCGATCGCCAACCGACGCGTTGTGGAGCGCAGTTGGCCGCAGAGGCCAACACTGTCGATCTGATCCAGTCCGGCAGGGTCGTAGTGCCTTACGCAGTGGCCGCAGAGATTGTGACGCTGTTCTTCCGGCGATTGCAGTGCCCAGACGAAACGTTCGCTGACCGTCGCGGGCTGCTCCGCCAGCCCCTCGCGGATGCTGAGCACACGGCCCGGCAAGGATGAGGGTTCGTACTCCCACTCACGGATTACCTGGCTGTCACTGCCAACCCCTGTGTAAAGCAATGAAGGCCGTCCTGCAGCATCCATGAGGCTGATGCTCACACCGGCGTCGACGCTTCCAGTGAGCGCAATGGCACCACCCAACGTGTGAATGTGGTGCACACAGGGCGTATCGCTCAATCGTGGGTCGAACAACTTCTCTGGACGTCCTGCCAGGTCGTAATGCTGGACCGACCTTCGGGTGTCCGTCGCCTCCGGGGTGCCCGGGTGGCGATGGTAAGACAGGATGCAGACTTCCAGTCCGCGACCGTCACGAGCGGTAACGGTCGGCGTATGGGAGTGCAGTGCACGCATGTTGGTGTCCTGAGGGAGGCCTTCCTGTTCCAGTGAAGCGCCTCGCCTCAGGAGCCGCCAGGGCTCGATAGACCGATTTGCAATAACCTGCCCTGGCTCCGCCACATGAACCCAGGCGCAGATCGTGTCGGGACTGATCAGTGTGCGCCTGCCGCCTTGTTCAGATCACTCTCCTGCCACTCGGTATACACACAGGCATCCGCCACCGCCCAGCGCACTTTCACCTCGTCGCCCGGCTTCATCGACATGCCCGCCACAGACAGCGCCTTCACCGTCATCTGCGTGCCGCCGGCGGTCACCACGCTGCAGGTCTGGCTCTCACCGAGGAACAGCACCTCACCGACCTTCGCCGTCACTTCGTTCCAGCCCGCCGGCAGTGCTTCCTGTGCAGCCTGCTCGCGACTCAGCGCCAGCGCCTTCTCCGGCCGCACCATCAGCAACACTTCCTGCCCGTCGCTCACGCCCGAAGTCAGGCGCATCGCCACTGGCTGACCTTCGAAACTCGCCGCGCCATTGCCGTGCGCCTTGACCCGCAGGAAGTTGGAGTTGCCGAGGAACGATGCGACGAAGGCATTCGGCGGATTCTGGTACAGGTCATACCCGGTCCCCAGCCCGACGATCTTGCCGTGGCTGAAGATCGCGATGCGCTGCGACAGGCGCATGGCTTCTTCCTGGTCGTGGGTCACGTAGATGAACGTGATCCCGACCTCCCGCTGGATGCGCTTGAGCTCGAACTGCATGACGTGGCGCAGCTTCAGGTCGAGCGCTCCGAGCGGTTCATCGAGCAGCAGCGCGCTGGGGTAGTTCACCAGTGCCCGGGCCAACGCCACCCGCTGCTGCTGCCCGCCGGACAGCTCGTCCGGGTAGGCGTCCATGCGGTGGCTCAGGCCGACTTTTTCCAGCAGCGCGCGGGCATGTTCGCGGGCTGCCGCCGGGTCTTCCTTCTTCACGTACACCGGGCCTTCCATCACGTTCTGCAAGGCGGTGCGATGGGGGAACAGGTTGAAGCGCTGGAACACCATCGCCACCTGGGTGCGGATTTCATGGATGCTCTTGGCGTGCCGGTCGACCCGCTCGCTGCCCACCAGGATGTCGCCGCCCTCGTAGGTTTCCAGGCCGTTGATGCAGCGCAGCAGGGTGGACTTGCCCGAGCCGGACGGGCCGATCAGGCACACCACCTGGCCGCTTTCGACGCTCAGGTCGATGCCTTCCAGGACCCGGGTGCTGCCGTAGCTCTTGTGCAGGGACTTGATGTCGATCATGGGTTCTTCCTCGTGGCGATCCGCGCTTCGAGGCGGCGCAGGGCGTACGACAGCGGCAAGCTCAGGGCCAGGTAGAGCAGGGCGACCAGGGTGTAGACGGTCATGTTCTCGAAGGTCGAGGAGGCGATCAGCTGGCCGGCGCGGGTCATTTCCGCGACGGTGATGGTGGACACCAGCGAGGAGTCCTTGAGCATCATCACCAGGGTGTTGCCATAAGGCGGCAGGGCGATGCGAAACGCCTGGGGCAGGACCACCCGGCGCATGATCATCGGCCCGCGCATGCCGATGGACTCGGCAGCTTCGATCTGGCCCTGCTGGATGGCCTGGATGCCGGCGCGAAAGTTCTCCGCCTGGTACGCCGAGTAGGCGATGCCCAGGCCGATGATGCCGGCCTGCAAGGCGCTGAGCTGTACGCCGAACTCCGGCAGGACGAAGTAGATGTAGAACAGCTGCACGATGATCGGCAGGCCGCGGATGATGTTGACCACGGTGATGGCGAACAGGGCGACGGCGCGCACCTTCGACACCATCATCAGGGCGAAGGCCAGGCCAATGACCGAGCTGAGCAGGAACGAGGCGATCGTGACCTGCACGGTGACCACCGCGCCACTCAGGAGAATGGGCAGGAAGTCCAGGGCGTTCTGGAGAAACATGGGGATTGTCCGTGATTGCGAATCAGGAAAGCGCGCCCGCGCGGGGCGCGTGAGAGTCGACTGTCAGTCGAGGTGCCACTTGTCGATGATCGCGGCCAGGGTGCCGTCGGCCTTGATGCTGGCGATGCCCTGGTTGACCCGGCTGAGCATCTGGCTGTCGCCCTGGCGCAGGATGATGCACACCTCGCCCTTGATCTGCGGGGTGTAGCCATCGACCAGGCGCACCTTCTTCAGGGTGCCCCTGGACATCTGGTAGGCGAGGATCGGGTGATCGCCGAAACCGGCCTTGATCCGGCCCAGGGCCAGGTCGCGGGTCAGGTCGGCGAGGGAGTCGTAGCCACGCACTTCCTTGAAGGTGCCGCGCTTGTTCAGCTCGTCGATGAAGATGGTGCCGACCTGGGCGCCGACCACTTCGCCCTTGAAGTCATCCATGCTGGTGTAGGCCGCGGTGTCGTCGTCGCGCACGATCAGGCCTTCGCCGTATTCGAACACCGGGTCGGAGTACTGCACGACCTTTTCCCGCTCCGGGGTGCGCAACATGGCGGCGGAGATCAGGTCGATCTTGCGGGCGGTCAGCGAGGGGATCAGGGCGGCGAAGGTGGTCTGGGCGATCTCCACCTCGAAGCCGGCGGCCTTGGCCACGGCCTGGGCCGAGTCGACCATCATGCCCTGGATGCTGTTGCTCTTGACGTCGAGGAAGGTGAAGGGAATGCCGGTGGCGGTGGCACCGACCTTGTAGGTTTCGGCGTGGGCGACCAGCGAGGTTGCGCAACTGGCAACCAGGGCGAGGGCGCAGGTAAACACACGAAGGCGAGGATGCATGGCGAATACTCCCATTTGACGCGGTTTTTTATAGTTGTGCGTTATGGATGGCCTCTTGAAGCGGCAGGAGGCGGTGGAAGGACTATAAATGTGATTTACATCAATCGCAAAGAGATTTATAAGTATCGAATATCGATATTTAAAGCCTGATTTTCCACCAAGGACGACACATGAGCGATAACGACAACAGCCTGTTCAACCAGTCCCTGGAGAAAGGCCTGGCGGTATTGCGTGCCTTCAATGCGCGCAACCGCACCATGAACCTGGCCGAGGTGGCGGCGGCGGCCGGCATCAACAAAAGCTCCGCGCAACGGATGATCCACACCCTCGAAGCCCTGGGTTATGTCAGCAAGCATGCGCAGACCAAGCGTTTCCAGCTGACGCCCCACGTCATGGAGATCGGCTACAACTACCTCGCCGCCGACACCCTGGTGGACGTGGCCAATCCCTTCCTGGCCGAGCTGGCGCAGACCACCGGCGAGACCACCAACCTGACCGAGCCGGTACGCAGCGACATGCTCTATGTCGCGCGTTTCGTCGGGCCCAAGTTCATCCCCATCCATTTGCCGATCGGCAGCCGCATTCCCATGTACTGCACCGCTTCCGGGCGCGCCTACCTGAGCGCGCTGGAGGACGACGAAGTCATGGCCTTGCTGGAGCAGAGCGATATCACCAGCCACACCCAGTTCACCCGCACTGCGCTGGACGACATCCTCAGCGAGATCGCCGAGATCCGTCGCAAGGGCTATGCGATCAACAGCGAGGAACTGTTCCTGGGTGATATGGCGGTGGCGGCGGTGGTGCGCAACAGCCAGGGCCGCCCGGTGGCGTCGGTGCATGTGGTGGCGCCGACCAGCCGCTGGACCCGCGA
>DQAA01000023.1 GCA_003523465.1 Pseudomonas sp. | reverse complement strand
GTTGCCGCTGCGCTTGTCCTCGACGAAGGCCATGCGCTCCACCGCCGCACCCATCTGGGCGGCGCTGGGCAACAGCTTGTCGTTGGGGTTGTCCGCCAGGCGCTGGGCGGAACCGACGAAGTAGGCGCACAGCACCAGGGCGAACGGCAGCAGCATCAGCAGCAGCCGCGACGGGCGATCGGGATGGCGGTTGATCAGGCGCATGGTCATTCCTCGCTTACAGCGAACCGTCGGCGGCCATGCGCACGTAGGTCGGATCGAAGCGCAGCTTGAGGTTGTCGCGGTTGCCGAGGATGACGTCGTTGGCGAAGCTCATGCCCACCGCCTTGCTGTCCTGGGCGCCCTCGCCCAGCAGGCCGTGGTCGAAGGAGAAGCTGGCGACCTTGTCCATGGTCTTCGGCAGTTCGGCGCTGCTGACGAAGGTCAGCGCGGCCTTGGGCGTATCGAACAGGTAGGTGGTGGAGAGCTGGCGTTCGAAGCCGTCGAGGTCGGTGCCGGAGGCCTTGGCCATGTGCTCCAGGGCCTTGGTGCGCTCGGGGGAGTCGCCGGCGATCAGGTCCATCACCTCGTACCAGGCACCGGTCAGCGCCTTGCCCAGGGCCGGGTTGTCCTTGAGGGTCTGGGTGTTGACCACCATCAGGTCGAGGATTTCGCCGGGGATGCGGCTGGAATCGAAGACCTGGGTCACGCCGGGCTTGTTGCGCACCTCTTCGAGCATCGGGTTCCAGGTGGTCACCGCCTGCACGTCGGGCGTACTGAAGGCCGCAGCGATATCGGCGTCGGAGGTGTTGATGACCTTGAGGTCCTTCTCCCGCAGGCCGGCGGTGTCCAAAGCGCGGGCCAGGAGATAGTGGGACACGGACAGCTCGACCAGGTTGACGTCCATGCCCTTGAGGTCCTTCACCGTCTTGCCGGTGCCCTTGAGGACCACGCCGTCGTTGCCGTTGGAGAAGTCGCCGACGATCAGCGCGGTGCTGTCGACGCCGCCGGCGGCGGGGATGGTCAGGGCGTCCATGTTGGTCATCGAGCAACCGTCGAACTGGCCGGCGGTGTACTGGTTGATCGACTCGACGTAGTCATTGACCTGGGTGAGCTTGATATGGATGCCGTACTTGCTCGCCCACTTGTCGATGATGCCTTCGGCGGCGGCGTATTCCCACGGCATCCAGCCGGCATAGATGGTCCAGCAGATATCGAAATCGGTCTTGGCCGCAGCGTTGGAGGCGGGGCTCGCGGACAGGGCCAGGCCGGCGGCGACGAAGGCGGAAAGCAGGGACTTTCGCATGGGGTTACTCCAGTTGACGGCAGTTAACGGTGGACGGACCAGGGAGCAGCACGACACTCATTGCAGTGAGTGGTCTGTCTCCCGGGCTTTTATCCCGCCGTGTAACCTCGAACTGGAGGTCGCCGGCTCTCGGTCCAGACGCCCGCAGATGCGGACCGGAACCCTAGCCGACCTATTTTCAGGTTGTGGTGCAATTTAGCTCGCGCTACTCCCGCACGGAGGGAAGTAATGCCAGAGGCGTGCCAAGTAGGAGAACTGCCCTGCAGGGCGCGGATTTGAAGGAGTTTTGCGTGGATTGCCAAGGAAGGGCGCCGTTGCAGGCCGCCCTATCTTGGAGCACCGCGCACGCTAGCGGGGCGCGGTGCTTTTGCAACGTGAGCTAGAAGGAGCTGGCAGTACCACTGAACTCGATCGTCAACCCGGTGATCTGCCCGAGATCGAGCCCTGGGTTAAGCGCCGGATCGACCTTGAAGGTCCATGTGGTGAAGGGGCCTATCAGCGCAAAGTTATCGTTGGGCATCGTGCTGCCTATGGTCCCGTCCATCAGGATGGTGCACGGCTGCGCGAGATCGTATTCGAACGTGACGTTCAGCGGATTGTGAATGAAGCTCATGGCCGCATTCGTCTTCGGCACGATCGTCTCGTAGCCACCGTGCATGATGGATACCCGAAGGGTGCCCTCCTGGGTCCTGGCACCTTCTGCATAGACCCGCACCGTCGTCAGCCGCACGTTGGCCAAGCCGGCAAAGGGCTGGCCGGGAGACGCCGGCGTGTCGACCATGACTGGCGAAATGGGCAACTGAAGTTCGGGTTTTTTCTGGAAGGCCGCAAGGGTATCGCTGTCGTTGATGACGATCTGGAAACCACTGAAAGGCTCGGAAACCTGTCCTTGCTCGCCGATCGCGGTTTCGAAGTTCGAAAGGAGCTGACTCCGGACCTTGCCCAGCGTGGCCGCAGTGATCTGCGATGGATCCTCCAGGCCGATCAAGGCCCGTAGCCCATCGACAGGTGCTACCGCCCAGAACTGCTGTGCGCGACTGGTCAGGTACAGGTTGTGAATCAGCTCACCCCTGGCCTGGTGGTAGGCATGGCTCATGAACGTCACGACCTCGGGGGACATTGCGCCATTCTCTTTGGTCAGTTGGTCCTGGGCTACCTGGAGGAGTTGCTGCAATGCCTGGTTCCGATTCCACAGCGTACACGCCTGGGTGTAGTCATCGTTGTAGTTGCTGATGAGCTGGTTTCGATACTGCACCGCCTGGACATAGGTGGTAAACGCTTTCTCTACTTCCTGGCCGACGCCCCACTGGCTGAAATACTGCGTATAGAGCGCATTGAACTGGCTTTCAAGCTGCAGCAAACGAGCCCCGTTGGGGTCATCCTCGGTGATCAGGCCGCTCACGCTCTGATAACCCTCCTTGATGCTCTGGAGATCGGACTCGACGAATTGAACCTGGTTCACCAGGTAAGCCTTGCTGGTACTGCCACCAGGACCAACCGGCACCACGTTCGGGTTGTAGCTGCTGGCTGCACGAAGGGCCGTCGTGATCGCGCTGGAAACCGTGACACTGCCACTGCTCAGGATCCCCATGGCGAGGACCTGCAAGGTATTCGCCCAGGAACAACTGAAGTCGCTCTCGATCTGGTTTTGCAGATCGGCAAACGCAAGTTCCAGGGCCGTCTGGGCCTGCAAGACCCGGGTCTCGGCGGCTTCGATGCCGGGGACCAATTCGGACGCCTCGTTGAGCAACGTCGTGGCTTTCGTTGTGTTGTCGGCTATGACCGTACTGAGGCTAGTGATACAGCCCTGGACTTGCTGTGCTGCGGTTTCCTGTACTTGCAGGTTGGCAAAGTAAGTGCTGAACGCGGTTTCGACCTCAGTGAACAGTCCCACCTGCGCGTCCAGAAGCTCATCGTATTCCGCATAGGAAACAAGCGGTACGTAGTTGTAGGGACGACCGTAAACATCAAGCTTTGCATTGAGCTGGCGGACATAGCCACCCGCTTGCGCCAGGATGGACTTGAGCGGGTCGCTTAGCGTCGTACACGCCTGGTCGTAGAGCGCGGCATAGAAGGCAAAGGTGTCGTAGACCAGGGCAAAGTCCGGATCCGCTGTGCTGCCATCCGCCGCGAGATACCTCAGCAGCGCGAGCTCGGTCGCCATCTCGCATTGTGAGGGATTGAGACCGGTCGCGTAGGCCGCCCCCGTGAAGCTCGTCGAGGCGATCACACGCTCCGCCGTGCCTGCCTGGCCGGTGTTGCCAGATAGGCCGGTATCGCCGTTGCTACCCGCTGGTCCAGGCCTGCCAGGGTACCCCGGCATGGCTGAGTGGATGACACC
>DQAA01000014.1 GCA_003523465.1 Pseudomonas sp. | reverse complement strand
CGGTACTGCGAGCCGATCGCCGCCTTGCGCGCGGTCCCCCGGGCGCCGTGCATCACCTGCTCCATGCCGTGGGTGACCCGGGCCCAGTCGGCCTTGTCGCGCAGGACGATGTCTTCCATCGGGTTGGGGTCCACCGGCAACTGGCCCTCGATGCTCTTGGCCAGGTGCGGCCGGTTCCACTTGCCCTTGCTGGCAATCAGGGCGGTGGCCTGGGCCAGTTGCAGCGGGGTGGCCTGCATGTAGCCCTGGCCGATCCCGAGAATCAGGGTTTCACCGGGGAACCAGGCCTGGCGACGGGTGGCGCGCTTCCACTCGCGAGACGGCATCAGGCCCGGCGACTCCTCGAACATGTCGAGGGCGACCTTCTGCCCGATACCGAAACGGTTCATGTAGGTGGACAGCTTGTCGATGCCCATCTTGTGCGCGAGGTCGTAGAAGTAGGTGTCGTTGGAGCGCATGATCGCCGTGTCGAGGTCGACCCAGCCGTCACCGGTGCGGTTCCAGTTGCGGTATTTGTGATCGTAGTTGGGCAGTTGGTAGTAGCCCGGGTCGAACACCCTCGTCGACGGCGTCACCGCGCCGGAATCCAGGCCGGCAATGGCCACCGCCGGCTTGATGGTCGAGCCTGGCGGATACAGACCGCGCAGCACGCGGTTGAACAGCGGCCGGTCGATGGAATCACGCAGTTCGGCATAGGCCTTGAAGCTGATGCCGGTGACGAACAGGTTCGGGTCGAAGCTCGGCTGGCTGACCATTGCCAGCACTTCGCCGGTACGCGGGTCGAGGGCGACGATGGCGCCTCGGCGACCGCCCAGGGCCTGCTCGGCGGCTTCCTGCAGCTTGATGTCGAGGCTCAGGACGATGTCCTTGCCGGGAATCGGGTCGGTACGCTTGAGCACCCGCAACACACGACCGCGGGCGTTGGTCTCGACTTCCTCGTAACCGACCTGGCCATGCAGCTCGGGCTCGTAGAAGCGCTCGATGCCGGTCTTGCCGATATGGTGAGTGCCGCTGTAGTTGACCGGGTCGAGGGTCTTCAGCTCTTTCTCGTTGATCCGTCCGACATAGCCGACCGAATGAGCGAAATGCGCACCCTGGGGGTAATGCCGGACCAACTGCGCCACCACTTCCACGCCGGGCAGGCGGAACTGGTTCACCGCGATCCGGGCGATCTGCTCTTCGGTCAGCTCGAACAGGATCGGCACTGGCTCGAACGGCCGGCGCCCCTGCTTCATGCGTTTTTCGAACAGCGCGCGGTCATCCGGGGTCAGCTCCAGCACTTCGACGATCACATCGAGCACCTGCTGCCAGTCGCCGGAACGCTCGCGGGTCATACTCAGGCTGAAGCTGGGGCGGTTGTCGGCGATGATCACGCCGTTGCGATCGAAGATCAGCCCGCGGGTCGGTGGAATCGGCTGCACATGCACCCGATTGTTCTCCGACAGCGTGGAGTGGTACTCGTACTGGACCACCTGCAGGTAATACAGGCGGGCGATGAGGACGCAGATCAGCAGCAGGATCGCCACCGCACCGACCACGACGCGGCTACGCACCAGACGGGCGTCTTTCTCGTGGTCCTTGAGGCGAATCGGCTGCGACATGAAAGGCTTACAGGCTTATTTGTGGTAAGGGTGCCCGGACAGAACCGTCCAGGCGCGATAAATCTGTTCGCCGATCAGTATCCGTACCAGGGGATGCGGCAGGGTCAGCGGCGACAGCGACCAGCGCTGCTCGCTGCGTGCACAGACCTCGGGTGCCAGCCCTTCCGGGCCACCGACCATGAGGTTGACGGTGCGCGAGTCCAGCCGCCAGCGATCCAGCTCGCCCGCCAGTTGCTCCGTGCTCCAGGGCTTGCCATGGACCTCGAGGGTGACGATCCGTTCCCCCGGCTGGACTTTCGCCAGCATGGCCTCGCCCTCCTGACGAATCAGGCGGGCGACATCGGCATTCTTGCCCCGGGTATTGAGAGGGATTTCCACCAGCTCCAGGGACAGCTCCGACGGCAGGCGCTTGGCATATTCATGCCAGCCTTCCTCGACCCACTTGGGCATGCGCGAGCCGACCGCGATCAAACGCAGACGCACGACGCTTCCTCAGTCCAGGTCTTTGTTGAGCTTGGTGAAATGCTCGTGGGTGTTTTCCGGGCTGTGGTGCTTGCCATCGGCAGCACGGCTCTGCTCGGCACCCAGCCACAGGCGTTCCAGGTCGTAGAACTGGCGGGCAGCGGCGGTCATCATGTGCACGATGACGTCGTTCAGGTCGAGCAGGACCCAATCGCTGTCGCCCTTGCCTTCTTCGCCCAGCGGCATCACGCCTTTCTGCTTGACGAATTCGCGGATTTTCTCGGCCATCGCGTTGATCTGCCGGTTGGAGGTACCGGTGGCGATGATCATGTAGTCGGTCAGGCTGTGCTTGTCGCGCACGTCGATGACCTGGATGTCCTGGGCCTTGACGTCTTCCAGGGCCAGTTTGGTCAGTTGGACCAGCTCTTCGCCGGTGATTTTCTGCTTGGTCATATAAAACTCGTTCAACTCATTGAAAGCGGCGCCACAAGGCGCCTGCCGTTCTACGCACGATAAAGGCCGTGCGTCTCGATATAGGCCAGTACTGCGTCCGGCACCAGGAACCTCACCGACTTGCCGCTGGCCAGCAGCTGCCGGATCTGCGTGGCGGACACCGAAAGCGGTGTCTGCCACACGAACGAAATGTTCCCCGCCGGGCCGGACATGGCGGTGGGATCGCTCTCGGAGCGCGCAGCCAGCAGGTTGCGCAGCTCGTCTGGGGGTTCGACGTCGGCATCCGGGCGTTGCAGCACCAGGATGTGACAGTGTTTCAGCAACTCTTCCCAGCGATGCCAGCCGGGCAATCCGCAAAAGGCATCCCAGCCCATCAGCAGGAACAACTGGTCGTTGGCACCCAGTTCGA
>DQAA01000633.1 GCA_003523465.1 Pseudomonas sp. | reverse complement strand
GTCGGGTACAGCGCGTAGGACTGGAACACCATGGCGATGTCCCGGTCCTTGGGGCTCATGCCGCTGATATCGGCGTCATCCACCAGGATCGCGCCGCCGCTGATCTGTTCGAGCCCGGCGATGCAGTTCATCAGCGTGGATTTGCCGCAGCCCGAAGGGCCGACGAGGATCAGGAACTCCCCGGAGTCGATCTTCAGTTCGATGTTCTTCAAGGTATCCGGCAGGCCGCTGCCGTAGCTCTTGTTGACGTTGCGCAGTTCAAGCGTTGCCATGCTTCACCCCTTGACCGCGCCGGCGGTGAGCCCGCGCAGGAAGTATTTGCCCGCGAGGACGTAGACCAGCAGGGTCGGCAGGCCGGCGATCATCGCCGCGGCCATGTCGACGTTGTATTCCTTGACCCCGGTGCTGGTGTTGACCAGGTTGTTCAGGGCCACGGTGATCGGTTGCGCGTCGCCGCTGGCGAACACCACGCCGAACAGAAAGTCGTTCCAGATCTGGGTGAACTGCCAGATCAGGCAGACCATGATGATCGGCACCGACATGGGCAGCAGGATCCGCCCGAAGATGGTGAAGAATCCCGCTCCGTCCAGCCGCGCCGCCTGCACCAGGGCCTGGGGCACGCTGCAGTAGTAGTTGCGGAAGAACAGCGTGGTGAAGGCCAGGCCGTAGACGATATGCACCAGCACCAGCCCCGTGGTGGTGCTGGCCAGGCCGAGCTTGCCGAGGGTGAACGAGGCCGGCAGCAGCACGGTCTGGAACGGCAGGAAGCAGCCGAACAGGAGCAGGCCGAAGAACAGCTGCGAGCCGCGGAAACGCCACATCGACAGCACGTAGCCGTTGAGCGCGCCGAGCAAGGTCGAGACCAGCACCGCCGGCACGGTGATCTTCACCGAGTTCCAGAAGTAGCCGCCGACCGTGTCCCAGGCCTTGATCCAGCCAATGCCGGTGACCACGTCGGGCCAGCTCAGCAGGTTGCCGGCGCGGATGTCGTCGGGATTCTTGAAGCTGGTCAGGAGCATCACCAGCAGCGGGATCAAGTACACCGCGCAGGCTGCCAGCAGGGTGGCATGGATGGCGATGCGGCTGAGGCTCAGCGAGGATCTAGTCATGGCGCTTGCCTCGCAGTTCCGAGTACAGGTACGGCACCAGGATCGCCAGGATCGCCCCCAGCATCAGGATCGCGCTGGCCGAGCCCATGCCCATCTGGCCGCGACTGAAGGTGAAGGAGTACATGAACATCGCCGGCAGGTCCGAGGAGTAGCCCGGCCCGCCGGCGGTCATCGCCGCCACCAGGTCGAAGCTCTTGATCGCGATGTGGGCGAGGATCATCAGGGCGCTGAAGAACACCGGGCGCAGGCTCGGCAGGACGATGCGCAGGTAGATCGCCGGCAGGCTCGCACCATCGACCTGGGCGGCGCGCACGATGGACGAATCGACCCCGCGCAGCCCGGCCAGGAACAGCGCCATGACAAAGCCCGAGGCCTGCCACACGGCGGCGATCACCAGGCAGTAGACGACCCGGTCCGGGTCCACCAGCCAGTCGAAGCGAAAGCCTTCCCAGCCCCAGTCGCGCAGCAGCTTGTCCAGGCCCAGTCCGGGGTTGAGCAGCCATTTCCAGGCGGTGCCGGTGACGATCATCGACAGGGCCATGGGGTACAGGTAGATCGTGCGGATAAAGCCTTCGCGGCGGATGCGCTGGTCCAGCAGCACCGCCAGGAGCACCCCGACCACCAGGCTGATGGCGATGAACAGGCCGCCGAAGACCAGCAGGTTCTTGCTCGCCACCCACCAGCGGTCGTTGTCCATCAGCCGTGCGTACTGGGCCAGGCCAACCCACTTGTAGCTGGGCATGAAGCTGGAGTTGGTGAAGGACAGGATGAAGGTCCAGAGGATGTAGCCGTAGAAGCCCACCAGCACGATGAGCATGCTCGGAGCCAGGACGAGTTTGGGCAGCCAGCGCTGGAGAGCGTCCAGGGGGGAGGCTCGCCGCTGGGCGATTGCAGTGGTCATGATCAGGATTCTCCGGTGTCTGGGAGGGCCTCATCGCTGGCAAGCCAGCTCCCACAGGTTCAGCGGTGCACGCGGTCCCTGTGGGAGCTGGCTTGCCAGCGATTGGGGGCTACTGGGCCGCCTTGATCGCCGCGTTGAGCTGCTTCACCGCAGTGGCCGGCTCGGCTTTGGGATCATTGAGGAAGTTGGTCACCACATCGAAGATCGCACCCTGTACCGCCAGGGTCGTGGCCATGTTGTGCGCCATGCTCGGTTGCAGGCCGTCGCCCTTGGCGGCTTCCTTGAAGTCCGTCGCGGACTTCTGGGTGCAGGCGTCGAACGCGCTCATGTCCATGTCCTGGCGTACCGGCAGCGAGCCTTTGTTCTGGTTGAACACGGTCTGGAATTCCGGCTCCAGGGCGACCTTGGCCAGGTCATTCTGCGCCTTGATGTCATTGGCGTTCTTGAGCTTGAACATCGCCAGGGAGTCGATGTTGTAGGCGAAGCTGCCCTGGGTGCCGGGGAAGGCCACGCACTCGTAGTCCTTGCCCGCCACCTTGCCGGCGGCGCTCCATTCGCTCTTGGCCCAGTCGCCCATGATCTGCATACCGGCCTTGCCGTTGATCACTTCGGCGGCGGCGATGTTCCAGTCGCGCCCGGCGCGATTGGGGTCCATGTAGGTGCCAAGGCGCTTGAGGGTGGTGAAGGCCTCGACCATCTTCGGCCCGGTGAGGGTCTTCTCGTCCAGTTCGACGAACGCCGCGTGGTAGCCCTGGGGCCCGAGGATGCTCAGCACCAGGTCCTCGAATACGGTGCTGTCCTGCCACGGCTGGCCGCCGTGGGCCAGGGGAATGAAGCCGGCGGCCTTGAGCTTGTCGGCGGCGAAGCGCAGGTTTTCCACGAAGGTCTTGCGCACGGTGGCGCAGTCCGGACCCTGTGGGCGAATGCCGGCCAGGCAGTTGACCTGGGTGTTGCCCAGGACTTGCGCGTAGGCAATGGCCAGGTCGACACCGCTGCGGAATTCCTCGACCCGGGCCGGGTCGCAGGCGATGCCGCGGTCACCCTTGGCCCAGTCGCCGGCCGGCAGGTTGAACAGCACCTGGGTCAGGCCGTGGGCGTCGAGCTGCTGCTTGACCTCGGTGGCGGCGTAGTCGTACGGGAAGAGGTACTCGACACCGCTGAAACCGGCGTCGGCGGCAGCCTTGAAGCGGGCCAGGAAGTCCTGTTCGGTGAACAGCATGGACAGGTTGGCGGCAAAGCGTGGCATGTGGAATCTCCTTGCTGGGTTGGGCCCCGCGCCGTGAAGGGCGGGGCCGCACAGACGATCAGTCGAGCAGCGAAATCGCGGTCGGTGCGTCGTTGCCGACCAGGGCCAGGTCTTCGAACTCGTTGACCGCGTTGATTTCGGTACCCATCGAAATGTTGGTGACGCGCTCGAGAATCACCTCGACCACTACCGGTACGCGGAACTCTTCGGCCATCTTCTGGGCCTTGAGCAGCGCCGGGGCGATCTCGGCCGGGGTGAACACGCGCAGGGCCTTGCAACCCAGGCCTTCGACGACAGCAACGTGGTCGACGCCGTAGCCGTTCAGGTCTGGCGAGTTGATGTTCTCGAACGCCAGTTGTACACAGTAATCCATCTCGAAACCACGCTGCGCCTGGCGGATCAGGCCCAGGTAGGCGTTGTTCACCAGCACGTGGACGTAGGGCAGGTTGAACTGCGCGCCCACGGCCAGCTCTTCGATCATGAACTGGAAGTCATAGTCGCCCGACAGCGCGACGACCTTGCGGCTCGGGTCGGCCTTGACCACGCCCAGGGCAGCAGGGATGGTCCAGCCCAGCGGGCCGGCCTGGCCGCAGTTGATCCAGTGACGCGGCTGGTACACGTGGAGGAACTGCGCGCCGGCGATCTGCGACAGACCGATGGTGCTGACGTAGGTGGTGTCCTTGCCGAACACTTCGTTCATTTCCTGGTACACGCGCTGTGGCTTGACCGGAACGTTGTCGAAGTTGGTCTTGCGCTGCAGGCTCGACTTGCGGGCCTGGCAGTCTTTCAGCCATTCGCCGCGGCACTTGAGCTTGCCTGCGGCTTTCCACTCGCGGGCCACTTCAAGGAACGCGTCCAGTGCGGCGCCGGCGTCGGAAACGATGCCCAGGTCAGGGGTGAACACGCGGCCGATCTGGGTCGGTTCGATGTCGACGTGGATGAACTTGCGGCCTTCGGTGTAGACGTCGACGGAACCGGTGTGACGGTTGGCCCAACGGTTGCCGATACCGAACACCAGGTCGGATTTCAGCAGGGTGGCGTTGCCGTAGCGGTGCGAGGTCTGAAGGCCGACCATGCCGACCATCAGTTCGTGGTCGTCCGGAATGGTGCCCCAGCCCATCAGGGTCGGTACTACAGGCACGCCGGTCAGTTCGGCGAACTCGACCAGCTTGGCGCTGGCGTCGGCGTTGATGATGCCGCCACCGGCAACCAGCAGCGGACGCTCGGCTTCGTTCAGCAGGGCCAGGGCTTTCTCAGCCTGGACGCGGTTGGCCGCAGGCTTGTGGATCGCCAGGGGTTCGTAGGCGTCGATATCGAATTCGATTTCGGCCATCTGCACGTCGAACGGCAGGTCGATCAGCACGGGGCCCGGACGGCCGGTGCGCATTTCGTAGAAGGCTTTCTGGAAAGCGTAAGGCACCTGGCCTGGTTCCAGAACGGTGGTTGCCCACTTGGTCACCGGCTTGACGATGCTGGTGATGTCCACGGCCTGGAAGTCTTCCTTGTGCAGGCGGGCACGTGGAGCCTGGCCGGTGATGCAGAGAATCGGGATGGAGTCGGCGGAGGCGCTGTACAGGCCGGTGACCATGTCGGTGCCGGCTGGGCCGGAGGTGCCGATGCACACACCGATGTTGCCGGCCTTGGTGCGGGTGTAACCCTCGGCCATGTGCGAGGCGCCTTCAACGTGGCGAGCGAGGACGTGATCGATACCGCCGACTTTCTTCAGGGCCGAGTACAGCGGGTTGATCGCTGCACCAGGAATGCCAAACGCGGTTTCCACACCTTCGCGGCGCATCACCAGAACGGCTGCATCGATTGCTCTCATTTTGCTCATGGCTTTGTGCCTCATTGATGTTGTAATTGTATACAAGATGCTTTTTGCCAGAGTGTATTCACGGGATACGGCTCTGGTCAATCCATTTTCATCGGTGGCCTGCGCTTTCGTCGAAATGCCGTAGAAACGGGCTTGGCGGGCGGTCAGGTTGCCTGAATCAAATTATTGTATACAAAAATATTCGCCATTGTGTTCTATTTGGTCTATCAATTTCTCGCTTGCCCGTTGGGCTTCATAACAACAAGAGGACCGTTTCATGAACGCATTGAGCTTGAAAGTCGCCGTCAGCCTGGTGAATGGCGCGCTGGCCGCGGGTCGCAAGATCTCCGCCGCGCCGCTGACCGTGGTGGTGCTGGATGCCGGTGGTCACCTGCTGACCCTGCAGCGGGAAGATGGCGCCAGCCT
>DQAA01000636.1:510-16221 GCA_003523465.1 Pseudomonas sp. | reverse complement strand
TGCCTTCGAGGCGCAGTTTCGGGGACGGCAGCAGGCGCATCAGGGCGCGACAGGCCATGGTCTTGCCCGAGCCGGATTCACCCACCAGGCCGAGGATCTCGCCTTCACCCAGGCTGAACGACAGGCGATCGACCACGGCGACATCACGCTGATCGAGGCGGNNGGCGGGCGATCACGCTGAGGTCTTCGACCTGCAACAGCGGCGTGCTCATGAACGGTCTCCCAGGTGTTCGGCGACGCCATCGGCGAGCAGGCTGAAGCCCATCGCCAGGGTCACCACGGCCAGGCCGGGGAAGGTGCAGATCCACCAGGCGCTGGTAATGAAGCTCTGGCCTTCTGCAACCATCGTGCCCCACTCGGCGGTGGGCGGCTGCACGCCGAGGCCGAGGTAGCTCACCGCCGCGCCGTTGAGCAATACCAGCACTGCGTCGGACATGCAGAACACCACCGAACTGAACAGCGCATTGGGCATCAGGTGCCCGAAAAGGATGCGTCGGTGGCTGAAACCGAGGCTCTTGGCGGCCAGGGCGAAGTCGCTTTCCTTGAGGATCAGGATCTGCGAGCGGATCAGCCGCGCATAGGAGACCCAGCCGACCAGGGCCATGGCGATATAGAAGCTGCCCAGGCCGGGGCCGAGGATGGCCATGATCGCCAGCATCAGCACCAGGAACGGGAAGGCCAGGACGATATCGATCAGGCGCATGCACAGCGCGTCCACCCGTCCGCCGACATAACCGGAAATCGCGCCGATACAGGTGCCGAGCAGGAACGGGAAGATCACTCCGATCAGGGCCATCTGCAGGTCGATGCGCGCGCCCCAGATCACCCGGGAGAGGATGTCGCGGCCGAAGTTGTCGGTACCGAAGGGGTGCGCCAGGCTCGGCGCGACCAGGCGCATCTCGCCGTTCTGCTGCAGCGGGTCGTAGGGCGCGACCCAGGGGGCGAACAGCGCCAGCAGGCACCAGCCGAGGACGATGGCCAGGCCGAAATACAGGGTCAGACGACCGTCGCCGAGGTTCCAGCGCAGGCGCCAGCGGGTGGGGAGGGCGACGCTCGGGGCGGTCATTGGATCTTCACCCGCGGGTCGATGGCGGTGGTGACGATATCGGCGATGAAGTTCACCGCCACCGTGGCGCAGGCCAGGACCATCGCCACGCCCTGCACCACCATGTAGTCGCGGGTGAAGATGCCGCGCACCAGCAACTGGCCGATGCCGGGCAGGGAGAACAGGCTTTCGATGACCACGGTGCCGCTGATCAGCCAGCCGATGTTCACTGCCAGCAGGTTGACCGTCGGCACCATCGAATTGGGCAGCACGTGGCGGCGGAACACCGCGTTTTCCGAGAGGCCCCGGGCACGGGCGGCGGTGACGTGGTCGGCCTGCATTTCCAGGAGCATGCTGGCGCGCAGATTGCGCACCAGCACCGCCGACAACGCCAGGGCGATGGTCAGGCAGGGCAGCACCAGGTGGTGGAGTTTTTCCGGCCATTCACGGCCGTAGCCGGACACCGGGAAGATCCCCCAGTGCACGCTGAACAGCAGGATCAGCATCAGGCCGAGCCAGAACGCCGGCAGGCCGAGACCGGCGGTGGTGAAGAGGCGGATCAGGTTGTCGGCCCAGCCGCCCTTGTTGCGTGCGGCGATGGTCGCCAGCGGCACGGCGATCAGCAGGGCCAGGAGCACGCTGCCGAACACCAGCATCAGGGTCGGCTCGATCCGCGTGGCGATCAGCTTCAGCGCATCGACCCGGTACAGCAATGACTGGCCAAGATCACCGTTGAGCAGGTTCTTGAGGAAATACAGGTATTGCACCCAGATCGGTTCGTCGAGGCCGAACTGGGCGCGGATCTTCTGGATCGCGTCTGGCGTGCTGCGCGAGCCGAGCAGCACCCGCGCCGGATCGCCGGGGATCGAACGCACCAGCACGAAGGTGATCAGGCTGATGCCGAACAGCACCGGCAGCAACTGCAGCGGGCGGGTGAGGACGAAGCGATAGCGCGCCAGGTTCATCGGTCAGCCCCGGTGGCGCTGCAGGAAGTCCAGCAACACCGCGGAGTAGGCCTCGGGCTCCTCGTAGAACGGCATATGGCTGCTGTTGGGGAACACGTGCAGCTCGGCATTCTTCAGCGCCAGCTTCATGCGCATGGCGCAGGCCGGGGTGAGCTCGTCGTGCTGGCCGGTGGTGATCAGCACCGGCATGCGGAAGTCGGCCATCTCCGCGAGGCGGTTCCAGTCCTTGAGGTTGCCGATGTAGAGAAACTCGTTGGGGCCCTGCATGGCCGTGTACGGGCCCATGTTCCAGTCGCCGAGGGAGCGCTGGACCGGCGCCGGCCATTCGTCGAGGCGGCAGACGTGGCGGTAGTTGAGCAGGGTGATGGCGGCCTGGTACTGCGGGTGGTCGAGCTGGCCGAGGGCTTCGAAGCGCTGCATCATCGCCACGGTTTCGCTGCCGAGGGCGCCGCGCAGGCGCTCCAGCTCGCTGGACAGGTGCGGGATATCGCCGACGGTGTTTTCCAGGATCAGGCTCTTGAGCGCCTGCGGGTGATGGATGGCGTACTCGATCGCCAGCCAGCCGCCCCAGGAATGCCCGAGCATGTGCACGCGGCCGAGGTCCAGGGCCTGGCGCACGGTTTCCACTTCGGCGACGTAGCGGGTGATGTTCCACAGGGATTCGTCGTCGGGACGGGCGGATTTGCCGGTCCCCAGCTGGTCGAAGGTGACCACGCGCAAACCCTTGTCCTTGAGCCACGAATGGGCTTCGCGAAGGTAATCGCAGGGCAGTCCGGGACCGCCGTTGAGGAGCAACAGCACCTCGTCGCCTTCGCCATAGCTGTACACCACGAGATTGTGGCCATCGACCGTCACATTGAACTGCTGGTCAGGGTGCATCTCACGCCACATCGCTACTCTCCTGTTGGCAATGGCTTACAGCTATACCCTGCGCAGGAGAAGGCAGCGCCCACAAGCTAGTATTTCCTATAGGTTTGTGGTGGCAGTCCCGCGCCGGGCCGTGGCATTCTACTTGCCGGACTTCAAGATGGAAATCCAACAGGGGTACACACGCAGGAGTGCAAGGAATGCAGGCCAAACTGGCTGATCTCGATAGCCGTCTGTTGTCTGGCAGGAGCCTGGACGAGCAGATGGACAGCGTCGCCGACCTGGCGACCGACCTGGGTTTCGAGGCCCTGGTCTACGACTACAGCCCCGTCCCGCTCGACCATGTCGGCGAGCTCGTCACCCCCGCGATCCTGCGCGTGCGCAACACCCCGGAAGACTGGCGCGAGCTCTGGTGTGCCGAGGGCTATTACCAGATCGATCCGGTGCAGCACCTGGCCGTGACCTCCATTTCGCCGTTCGTCTGGTCCTACCAGCCCAAGGGCGACACCATCCTCCAGCGCTTCATCGACACGCGCCACGCGCCGGTGGTCGGCTACCTGCAGGATGCCCAGCTGGCCTGCGGCGTCACCGTCCCCATCCATCTGCCCCGTGGCGGTTTCGCCACCCTGACCGGCCTGCGCTCCCAGGGCAGCCAGACTGACCTCGACGATGCCCGCGAACACCTCGCCGACTTCAGCCTGATCGCCCATGCCCTGCAGGAGGCGGCTTATCCCTTGCTCGACCGCGAGTGCTCGCCACGGGTGATCCATCTGACCCGTCGCGAGCGCGAATGCCTGCGCTGGGCCGCCGAGGGCCTGACGGCGGCGCAGATCGCCGAGCAACTGAACCGCTCGCTGGCGACCATCTCCCTGCACCTGACCTCGGCGNNTGCACAAGCTGGGTGCGAAAAATCGCGTCCAGGCGGTAGCCCGTGCCGTGCATTACCGGCTTTTGGACGGCTGATACCGGAAAAATCGCGAAAACCTAGAGAATTCTCTAGTTATGCCTGGGCGAAAGGGCGGCTAAGGTGTGTCCTACAATTCGCACGGAGCCCGATGAAATGGAACTCATCAAATCGCGTGAAGGCTTTGCCCCTTTCGGTAGTCACCAGACCTGGTACCGCGTCACCGGTGACCTGGACTGCGGGCGCACCCCGCTGGTCATCCTGCATGGTGGCCCGGGCTGTACCCATGACTACGTCGATGCCTACAAGGACGTTGCTGCCGGCGGTTACCCGGTCATCCACTACGATCAACTGGGCAACGGTCGCTCGACCCACCTCCCGGACATGCCGCCGTCGTTCTGGACCGTGAGCCTGTTCCTCGAAGAGCTCGACAACCTGCTCGACCACCTCGGCATTCGCGACCGCTACGCGCTGCTCGGCCAATCGTGGGGTGGCATGCTCGCCAGCGAGCACGCGGTGCGGCGCCCGGCCGGACTGCGTTGCCTGGTGATCGCCAACTCGCCGGCGGACATGCGCACCTGGGTCAAGGAAGCCAACCGTCTGCGTGAAGAACTGCCGCAGGATGTGCAGGACACCCTCAGCCGCCACGAAGCTGCCGGGGATTTCACTGCCGCCGACTACATCGCCGCCACCCGCGTGTTCTACGACCGCCATGTCTGCCGCCTCAACCCCTGGCCGGACGAAGTGGCGCGCACCTTCGCCCAGGTCGATGCCGACCCGACGGTGTACCACGCGATGACCGGGCCGAATGAATTCCACGTCATCGGCAGCACCAAGGACTGGACCATCGTCGACCGCCTGCCACAGATCAACGTACCGAGCCTGCTGATCTCCGGGCGCTACGACGAAGCCACGCCGCTGGTGGTCAAGCCGTACCTGGACCTGATTCCGGGGATTCGCTGGGCGCTGTTCGAGAATTCCAGCCATATGCCGCATGTGGAAGAGCGGGTGGCGTGCATGGGGACGGTGGTGACGTTCCTCGACGAGAACCTCTGATTTTCGCCTTTCGCTGATACAAGGTTTCCCTTCTGCAGGCCTGTCGTGGTGTTGAACCCGGCGGGCCTTTTTTTTCGCGGTTCAGTCGTAGAGCCACGGCTTCAGCTGGGCCAGGTTTTTCACCACGATCTGCTGCGCTTCCGGCTTGGGGTTGTGGTTCTTGTAGTCGACCAGGTAGCGCTGCAGCACGTACTTGGCCAGGGCCGGGCGGCTGGGAATTTCCAGGCGGCCGTCGAGCATGCCGTAGTCGGCCTCGATGATGGCCTTCTGTGCGGCATCCAGGCGCTCGTCGGGCTGCAGGATGATCGGTACCTCGGTGTTCCAGCCATCGTCCAGATCGATGCCTTTTTCAGTCTTGCCGAGCAATTCAGGCTCGCCGCGAAAACGACTTAGCACGAAGTCGCGGAATTCGCGGTTCTTTTCGCAATAGGCGCGCACATGCCAGCGCATGCCGGTGTTCACCAGGGTATGCGGGGCGATCAGGCGGGTTTCCGGCTCCGGGCTGCTCAGCGAGACGTACTCCGTTTCCAGGCGCAGTCCCTCGCGGCAGGCCTTGAGCAAGGGCCGCAGGATCTGCGGCCGGATCGAGCGGTCCGGCACATCCAGCACGCGGGTATGGGCGTAGGCTAGCTTCAGGCCCTCCAGGTGCTGGCCTCGCTCGTTGTTCTGGAACAGCAGGTGCAGATAGGCGCTGGCGCTGTCGTCGATGAAGCGCGGGGTGAAGCCGTCGGCAGGCACATAGCCTTTGGCCTTCTTGTCATATGTCAGGTTTTCAGGCGCGTGTTCGGACAGGTAGCTGTTGATGTCCTTGGATGCCTGCTGGCGGCTGATGCCATAGCTTTGCATCAAGTGCCCTGCGGTCAGGCGGCCTTCCCACAGGGCCACGGTTTCGATCAGGCGGTAACGTTGGGCGAGGTCCCAGCGGACACCGGATTCAGGGGATGAGCGTTTCATGGAGCTTCCTTGTGAGCGAAAACTTTACGTGTATATATCCACACTCTGGACCTGTCATCAGTTGCTGCATATCGTCCTTCGCATCAAGCCGTTATGGCAAAGTGAAATCAAGGTCTTCAGGATATCCATCCGCAGCCGACCTTTCGAACAACCCTATTTGCACGCAAAGCCGTGACGGAACAGAACATGACCAGTATGGAAGCCAACATCGAAAAGCAGTTCGACGACGAAATCGCCAAGGTCAAGCGTCCGAACCTCATGATTGTCGGCGGGACCGGCGTGGGTAAAAGCAGCCTGATCAACCATATCTTCGGCAAGAAGATCGCCAGGACCGGGGCAGGAGAACCCGTAACCGCAGAGTGCAAGCGTTATGCGGACCCAGCGATTCCCTTGGTTATCTACGATACCGTGGGCTACGAGGTGGTGGATGGTGAAGCCAAGGAAAGCAAATTCCAGACATTGACCCTGGACTATCTCAAGCAATGCCAGAACAAGCCGCTGGATGAACAGATCCACCTCATCTGGTACTGCCTTTCGGTAGCCAACCACCGGATCACCGACTTTGACCTGAACAACCTGCGCCTGCTCAGCCATGAGTTGAATATCCCGGTCGCGGTGGTGCTGACCCAATGTGATGTCGAGCCTGTCGACGAACAGGGCAAAGGTGAAACCTCCGAGGCGTTCCGCAAGGTACTTCGCGAACACCGCATCACCTGCGATGTTTTCGAAACCTGCGCGGAGAACCCGAAGAACGATCCGGAACTGAAACTCGACCTGGAGCGATTGATCGACTGGTCGATGGCCTCGCTCAAGGACGATGCCCTGCGCCAGGCGTTCGTGTCCGCCCAGATGGCTTCGTTGTCGGCCAAGCGCAGCGAGGCGATGAAGATCATCATGACCTTCAGTGCCACCACCGCGACCAGCGCAGGCTTGAACCCTGTACCGATGTCCGATGCCTTGCTCATCGTGCCGCAGCAGATCGCCATGGCCGCCTCTCTCGCCAGGCTGTATGGCTTTGGCTCGATGGGCGACATGGTCATGAGCATGGTCAAGGCCCAGATCCTCAGCCTCGTTGGTCGTCAACTGGCGGCGAGCCTGACCAAGCTGGTGCCCGTGCTGGGGCAGATCATCAATGCTGCGGTGGCAGGCGTCATCACCGGCGGGGTTGGCCTGGCGCTGGTCCAGATCTATGAGCGGGCAGTGGAGCACTACCTGAAGACCGGACAATCACCGGACTGGCAAAAGCTCTTCTCCAGCGAGATGTTCGCGCAAGCCTTCACGGATGGTCTGGCCAGCTGGAAGAACAGAAGCGCCCGCTAACGGCGTTCAGGAATGAGGAGGGTGGGCGCGTGGTTGCGGCGGCCCTGCTCGAAGAACCATGCGGACATTCAGGGATCGTCCATGGATCAGCTTGCAATCAATATCGTCGTGTTGGGAAAGAGTGGTGTAGGTAAAAGCAGTTTCTGCAACTACCTGTTCGACACCCCAGACACGTTCAAGACCGGTACGGGAAAGCCGGTGACCTCCTGGGAGCAGAACTTCCAGTCCCATTCGTTCATGCATCAGGGGCACTTGTTGAATGTGTTCGACAGCGTGGGCCTGGAGGCCGACAACTATCTGCGCTGGAGCAGACAGTTCGATGCATTCATGGCCAAACGGCGTGAACAGCCGCTGGAGCCGCAAACCTGGATCCATGGCGCGTTCTACGTCATCAATGCCAACTCGGCGCGGCTTGAGCCGATCGACAGGAAGCTGATCGAAAGTCTGCGGGCCGATGCCCGGTTGCCCTTGCAGGTCGTCCTCACCAATGCGGACGTGGCAGGGGAGAAGGTGGCGCAGATGGTGCAGGCGCTTGAGGGCGCATTTCCTGGTCTGCAGGTCACTCCGGTGTGTTCGGTTTCGGTCCGGCGCCGAGGTGGGGGATCGTCCCAGGCGTTCGGTCGCGATGACGTGCTGTCAGCGTATCTGGAGCAATCCCATGCTTTCCTCAGCAAGCGTTTGGCGGCGATGAGCTGCGTGACGCTCAAGCGCATTCTGTACAAGATGCGCAGCGAGGTCGTGAGCCGGTTGGAGAAGGCGGACATCAGCATCTTCAAACTGGCGGACCTGGATCTCGACAGCGCATTGGAGCTGCCCGACCCCGATGACTTCATGGGTGATCTGCGCAGCTTCGACGATTACCTGTCGTCGTTCGGCTTCCCGATGGATTGGGAAATCAGCGACGAACTTGGTGATTCGGTGACCACGGTGCTGGAGGAGTTCGGAGAAGAAATGGAGCGGCGCTTCAAGGAAATGGAAGAAGCATTCGACTCCGGCAGCCTGGCGCAGAAGGCCGGGGCGGCGTTCCAGATGGCGAAAATCGTCCTGACGCTCAAATCGAGCATGATCGGCTGGGTCGACGAAGGACTCGAGCGTGCGCAGACTGAACTTGATGTCCTGTTCAGGAAATATGCCGGTGACGATGATTTCTTTCCCGCTCACCTGTCATCTCCACCGATGACCGTCAAATCAAGGTTGTTCGGTATTTTCTAAGCGTTCGGATGGCCTGCCAACGGTGCCATCCGACATGCAGCACTGACCCCGTGAAGTTATCATCCCCCCCTTTTCCACGCCCGCCAGTGCGGGCGTCTTACATTCCTGGAGTACAACGCGGTGATCACCGGCGAGCTAAAGAGCAAAATCGACGCGGTCTGGAACGCTTGCTGGTCGGGTGGCATTTCCAATCCGATGGAGGTCATGGAGCAGCTGACCTACCTGCTGTTTCTGCGTCGCCTCGATGAATTGCACACGCTGGAAGAGAACAAGGCCAACCGTCTCAAGCGGGACATGGAACGGCGTATCTTCCCTTGCGGGCTCGATCCGCGCGGCTGCAACTACGACGAGTACCGCTGGTCACGCTTCAAGAACCTCGAAGCTTCGGAAATGTTCACGGTGGTCGGCGAGCACGTATTCCCGTTCCTCAAGACCCTTGGCGATGATGGCTCCACCTACAGCCATCACATGCGTGACGCGCGTTTCACCATCCCCACGCCGGCGCTGTTGGCCAGGGTCGTGGACCTGCTCGACGGCATCCCCATGCAGGACCGCGACACCAAGGGCGACATCTACGAGTACATGCTCGGCAAGATTGCCGCCGCCGGCCAGAACGGCCAGTTCCGTACGCCGCGACATATCATCCAGTTGATGGTCGCGCTCACCGCGCCCAAGCCCAACGACGTGATCTGCGACCCGGCCAGCGGCACCTGCGGCTTCCTGGTGGCGGCCGGTGAATACCTGCGCGACCACCACCCCGACCTGTTGCTCGATCCGGCCCAGCGCGAGCACTTCCATCACGGCATGTTCCACGGCTTCGACTTCGACAACACCATGCTGCGCATCGGCAGCATGAACATGCTGCTGCACGGTGTGGAAAACCCGGATATCCGCTACCGCGACTCGCTGGCCGAAAGCGCTGCCGGCGAAGCCGAGCGCTACAGCCTGATCCTCGCCAACCCGCCGTTCGCCGGCAGCCTGGACTATGAAAGCACCGCCAAGGACCTGCAGCGGATCGTCAAGACCAAGAAGACCGAACTGCTGTTCCTCGCGCTCTTCCTGCGCCTGCTGAAACCGGGTGGCCGGGCGGCGGTGATCGTGCCGGATGGGGTGGTGTTCGGGTCTACCAAGGCGCACAAGGACTTGCGGCGGATCCTGGTCGAGGATCACAAGCTGGAAGGCGTGGTGAAGCTCCCCAGCGGTGTTTTTAAACCTTACGCTGGTGTTGCCACCTCTATTCTGTTGTTTACCAAGACCAACTCTGGCGGCACTGACCACGTTTGGTTTTATGACTTGCAGGCCGATGGGATGAGCCTGGACGACAAGCGCAGGCACTTGCTTGATGAAACGAAAATTGGCGTTATGCCGGCTGTGTCTCTGACTGAAGAGGACCATTGCAAAAATAATCTACCGGATGTGCTTGCACGGTGGGCCGAGCGTCGTTCTTCAGAGTTGAACCGTAGCCGATCCGAGCAGAGCTTTTGCGTCTCACGAGAGGAGATTGTGGGGAATGGCTATGATCTCAGCGTAAATAAATACAAAGATATTTGCCAAGGCGAGGTCAGCCACGCGGCACCGTCTGAGATATTGGATGTTCTGGAAGGCATTGATAGGGATATCTCGCAAGGAATAGCTGCTTTGAGGAGTATGCTCCAGTGATATGGCGCACTATTTCCTTGGGCGAAATTTCCGAGTCAGTGCGCTATGGCGTGACGGCGTCCGCTAATTTTGAACGTGTCGGCCCCAAGTTTCTGAGAATTACCGACATTCAGGACAACACTGTCGACTGGGACCGTGTTCCTTGGTGTGATTGTGACGAGAATGTTGCTGACGAGTCGCGCCTGCAGTCCGGTGACATAGTCTTCGCCCGAACAGGCGCAACCACAGGAAAGAGCTTTCTCGTCAGAGAGTGTCCTGCAGATGCGGTATTTGCTTCGTATTTGATTCGTGTCCGATGTGGGCCTGAAGTGGATCCTGCTTATCTGATTCAGTTTTTTAAAACACCAGATTACTGGGCTCAGGTTTTTTCTTCTGCTCGTGGTGCTGCACAAGCTGGAGTGAATGCATCTGTTCTGAAGTCGCTTAGAGTGCCCCTGCCTCCACTGGCCGTACAGAGGAGAATTTCAAGTGTTCTGGAAGCAGTGGAGCACTTGATCGCGCAGCGTAGAACGTCCATGGAGCATTTAAATGCTTTAGCTGCGGCTGCGCTCAGCAAGACACTGGAAGCATCACCTGCAGGTGAGAAAACGTTATGCGTAGGCGATGTCGCGGTAGTTCAGGGCGGTCTCCAGGTCACGGGGGCGAGGAAAAAGCATGAGCGTGAGATACCTTATCTTCGTGTAGCCAACGTTTATCGTGGTTACTTGCTGATGGACGAGGTCAAGAATATTCGTATCACAGATGCGGAGCTTGCCCGGACAGCGCTTCAACGCAACGATGTGCTAATCGTGGAAGGGCATGGAAACCCCGAAGAGGTAGGTCGCTGTGCATTGTGGGACGCATCGATTGAAGTATGTACGCACCAGAACCATCTCATCAGGGTTCGTTTCGACGAGTCTCGGGTTCTGCCAAGATTCGCGTGTGATTACCTGAACTCATCAGTTGGGCGTCGCCATCTGCATCGGTCGGGTAAAACAACATCCGGGTTAAATACCATAAGTGTTTCCGACGTGCGTTCAGCTCCATTAGTGATTCCTTCGCGTGATGCACAAGCCGGATATTTGGCACTTGTCGACCAGATTGACGCGATGAGGGCACGTTATTTGAACCAGCTTCAGGAACTTGACGTCCTTTACGCCTCCCTCCAATACCGTGCCTTCCGAGGCGAGCTCTGACCCATGCACGGCTCCCTGCTTCCTGCCTGGTCCCGCACCTTGCGTGAAGTCTGGAGTCCGTTGGCGCGCTGAAGCTCTACCCAGGCATCCGCCACGCCGGCAAGCCTGGGCAGAGTGGAGGGCAATCTGGAGATGCGCGAGATGCTGGCACTTTGTATCCTATTTGCCGGTTTCACTCCGTACCTGACCAACCGTCTGGATACCGACGCAATACTTCAAGGATGGTGACATGACCGCCGCACCCCGCATGACCTGCCCGGCCCAGCTGCTACAGCACAAGGATGCCGCCCGATGAGCAACTTCGCCTTCCTGCGCGCCGAATGGCCCGAGCTGCATGACGAAGCGGTGAACGCCGAGGTCAATGTGCATGCCGATCCGCGCTCCAGCTGCTTCTATGCGCGGCGCGCCCTGGAGTTGTTGGTGAACTGGTTGTATCGCGCGGATGAAAGCCTGCGCGCGCCGTACAAGAACGACCTCTCGGCACACCTGTTCGAGCCGACGTTCAAGGTGCTGGTGGGGCCGATGCTGCACGCCAAGATGGAGATCATCCGCAAGCGTGGCAACGATGCCGTACACAGTGCCCGCCCGGTGCGGGAACAGGACGCGCGAGCCGTGGTCAGCGAGCTGTTCCACGTTGCCTACTGGCTGGCGCGTCACTACGCCCGCACCCCTGCCGGCAAGCCGGAAGGCACCCTGGCCTTCCGCTCTTCGCTGCTGCCGGCATCGCCGCGGGATGCGGTGCAGAAAAGCCAGGAGCAACTGAAGAAACTCGAGACCGACCTGGTGCGACGTGATGCCGAACTGGTCGAGTACCAGACGCGCAACGCCGAGCTGGACGCCGAGCTGGCCAGGCTGCGCCAGGAGATCTCCCAGGCCAAGCTGCTCAACGCCAAGGTCGTCGATACCCACGACTACGACGAAGCCCAGACCCGCGACCTGTTCATCGATCAACTGCTGCATGAAGCCGGCTGGGCGCTGGACCAGCCGCGTGACCGCGAGTACCGCGTCGCCGGCATGCCCAACGAGAAGGGCGAGGGTTTCGTCGACTACGTGTTGTGGGGCGACGATGGCAAGCCGCTGGCGCTGATCGAGGCCAAGCGTACCCAGCGCGATCCGCTGGAAGGGCAGCAGCAGGCCAAGCTGTACGCCGATTGCCTGGAACAGGCCTACGGCCAACGCCCGCTGATCTACTACACCAATGGCTACGAGCATTGGCTGTGGGACAACCAGATGTACCCGCCGCGCCTGGTCCAGGGTTTCCACAAGAAAGCCGAGCTGGAACTGCTGGTGCAACGGCGCAGCAGCCGAAAGCCGCTGGGCGAGGCGAGCATCAATCCGGCCATCGTCGAGCGCCATTACCAGTTGCGGGCAATCCGCCGCATCGGCGAGACCTTCGAGCAGGACCACCAGCGCAAGGCTCTGGTGGTGATGGCCACGGGCGCGGGCAAGACCCGTACGGTAATTGCCCTGTGCGACCTGCTGATGCGTTGCAACTGGGCCAAGCGCATCCTGTTCCTGGCGGACCGTGTGGCCCTGGTCAACCAGGCCGCCAATGCCTTCAAGACATTCCTGCCGTCGGCGTCCCCGGTGAACCTGGTGACGGAAAAGAACACCGAAGGGCGGATCTACGTCTCGACCTATCCCACCATGATGGGCTTGATCGACGAGAAGCAGGGCAGTGAGCGCCGCTTTGGCGTGGGGCATTTCGACCTGATCGTGATCGATGAGGCGCACCGTTCGGTGTACCAGAAGTACCGGGCGATCTTCTCCTACTTCGATGCCCTGCTGGTGGGCCTGACGGCTACGCCCAAGGACGAGATCGATCGCAATACCTATGGGCTGTTCAACCTGGAAAGCGGCGTCCCTACCGATGCCTACACCCTCGATGACGCCATCGCCGAAGGCTATCTGGTGAAGCCGCGTGGCGTGTCGGTGCCCCTGAAGTTCCAGCGCGAGGGCATCCGTTACGATGACCTCAGCGAAGACGAGAAGGACGAGTGGGACGAGGCCGACTGGGGCGAGGACGACGAGCAGCCCGATGAGGTCAACGCCGACGCGGTCAACCGCTGGCTGTTCAACACCGACACGGTGGACAAGGTCCTGCAGACCCTGATGGAGCGCGGCCACAAGGTGGCCGGTGGCGACCGCCTGGGCAAGACCATCATCTTCGCCAAGAACAACGCGCACGCGGCGTTCATTGCCGAACGCTTCGACGAGAACTATCCGGACCGCAAAGGCGCGTTCGCGCGGATCATCACCTACAAGACCGAATACGCCCAGAGCCTGATCGATGACTTCTCGATCAAGGACAAGGCCCCCCATATCGCCATTTCCGTGGACATGCTCGACACCGGCATCGACGTGCCGGAGGTGGTCAACCTGGTGTTCTTCAAGATCGTGCGCTCCAAGGCCAAGTTCTGGCAGATGGTGGGGCGTGGTACCCGACTGAGTCCGAACCTCTACGGGCCGGGGCAGAACAAGGAAGACTTCTTCATCTTCGACTTCTGCCAGAACCTCGAATTCTTCAACCAGAACCCCGAACCCAGCGAGGGCACCTTGGGCGAACCGCTGGGCCAGCGGCTGTTCAAGTCGCGCCTGGAACTGCTGAGGGCCCTGGACCGTCGACGCAGCACCGCGCCGGTGGGAGACGGTGATGCTCCGCTGTACAGCGACGAACAACTGCGCGAGGACATCGCCGTGCTGCTGCACGAGCGGGTGGCGGCCATGACCCTGGACAATTTTGTCGTCAGGCCCAAGCGCCGGCATGTGGAGGCCTACGCCAACCTGGCCGCATGGAAGACCTTGAGCGATGCCCAACTGCACGAGCTGGCAGAACATCTGTCCGGGCTGCCAAGCACCGTGCCCGAGGAAAACGAGGAGGCGAAGCGCTTCGACCTGCTGCTGATGCGCTTGCAGTTGTGCATCCTCAATGCCGAGCCCGGCTTCGCCCGTTTGAGCGAGAAGGTCCGCGAGCTGGCGGAGGCGTTGCTGGGGCAGTCGAACATTCCGACCATTGCCAAGCACATACTTTTGATCGAAGCGGTTACCGGCGAAGACTGGTGGCAGGACGTCACCGTTTCGATGCTGGAACAGGTGCGTCGCAAGCTGCGGGACCTGATCAAGCTGCTGGAGAAGGCGCAGGGGGTGACCGTCTACACCCATTTCGAAGATGAACTGGGGCAGATCGAGGAGGTGGCGATGCCGACGATGGTCAATCCCGCCAGCTTCGAACGCTTCCGCGAAAAGGCCCGGGCGTTCCTGCGGGCGCATCAGGATCACCTGTCCTTGCAGAAACTGCGGCGCAACCAGCAGCTGACCGCTCTGGACCTGCAGGCGCTGGAGCAGATGCTTCAGGAAAGCGGTGCCGGCGCTGGCGATATCCACCGGGCGAAAGAGCAGGCCAATGGCCTCGGTCTGTTCGTCCGCTCCCTGGTCGGGCTGGAGCGTGAAGCGGCCACCACGGCGCTGGGGGAGTTCATCGCGGGCAAGGCGATGAGCGCCGATCAGCTGGAATTCACCAACCTGATCATTCAGCACCTGACCGAGCATGGCGTGATGCGGGCGGAGTCGCTGTACGCCTCGCCGTTCACCGACCTGACCCCGATGGGGCCGGACGTCCTGTTCGAGTCCAGCCGTGTCGAGGCGCTGATCGTGGCGCTTGAGCGGATCGAGGCCGGGGCGCTGGTGGCCTGATCGGGTGACATTGCTTGTGGGGCTGTTGCTGTCGACAGCCCTCGTCCCTTCAAACCAAAGGAATGACTTTCCATGAATCGCATGTTCGTCAGCCCCTGGCTGTCCGTGTCTCCCGATGGCCCGACGACCATCGCCCATCCTCGCTCCCAGGATCTGGTCCATCTGCGCCAGGGCGAGATGGACGGTGCCTGTGGCCCTTATTGCGTGGTGATGGCCTTGATCGCCCTGGGCGTGATGTCCCGCGAGCAGGCGCAGAGCCTGGATCGTTTCGACGGCCGTACCCGCCTGGGCCGTTTCCGCGAATCCCTGTGGAGCTTCGGTGCGCTGGTTTCCGAAGGGACCGACAATTTCGAAGTGAGCCTGCTGGTGGATATCTTCCGCCGCACCGGGGTAACCGCTGACCTGCTGGAAACCGCCAGCCGCCGCAAGAAGACCATCCGCAACATCGCCGATGCGATCGACGAGCGGAAAATCCCCATTGCCGGCGTCGAGTGGGATGACGGCTCGGGGCACTGGCTGCTGGTCATCGGCTACCAGGGCTATCAGGCCGACGACGATGACGAGGAGCTGCAGATTACCCACCTGCTGTGCCTCGACCCCACCAGCGAAGCGCCGCGGGTTTCGCTGTGGAACGCGGTGATCGAGGTGTTCGAGGAAGACGGCGAGGCGATCAACGAAGGCCGCTACTACTGCCGCCACTGGGGGCCGAACAAGAGTTCGACGCTTTGCCGCATCGATCACAGCGTGGTGGTGGGGCGGGACAAGAAGTTCGAGAACGATTACTTCTATTGATGGACTTCAGGGCCGCCGGGCGGCCCTGCGGGTTCATGGCGGGCGCCAGCGTTCTCCAACCAAGAACCC
>DQAA01000636.1:272-481 GCA_003523465.1 Pseudomonas sp. | reverse complement strand
GCCCCGTGGCTGACCACCGACCCACGCTCATCCTCTGCCTGGCCACCCTGCTCATCGGCTGCGCGGGTGGTGTGCTGGCGTCCTGGATTCACTGGCCGCTGCCGTGGATGGTCGGCTCCCTGGTCGCGGTGGCCGTGGTCCGCTGCACCTTCCGCTGGCATGTCCCGGCCGTTCCGGGCGGGCGCAAGGCGGGGCAGTGGATCGTCGGG
>DQAA01000636.1:0-204 GCA_003523465.1 Pseudomonas sp. | reverse complement strand
GCCATCGCGGTGTGGTGGATGCGTCGCGGAGGCGAGGACAACGCCACCGCGTTCTTCTCGTCGATGCCCGGCGGTTCGGCGGAGATGGTCAACCTGGGCCTGCGCAACGGCGCGGTCCTGCATCGGGTGGCGGCGGCGCAGACATTGCGGGTGATCCTGGTGGTGCTGACGGTGCCTGCGCTGTTCAAGTTCCTGATGGGGGCG
>DQAA01000138.1 GCA_003523465.1 Pseudomonas sp. | reverse complement strand
TTCCAGCCGGTGCGGGTGGAACGCATCGAAGACCATCACATGCATAAAGAGTGGCTGGAAGTCGGCCAGGATGTGGTGGATGCGGTAGCGGCCTGCCGCGCCCGAGGCGGCCGTGTGGTGGCGGTGGGCACCACCAGTGTGCGTTCGCTGGAGAGTGCGGCCCGCGATGGCGTGCTCAAGCCGTTCAGCGGCGATACCGACATCTTCATTTTCCCCGGGCGCCCGTTCCATGTGGTCGATGCCCTGGTCACCAACTTCCATTTGCCCGAGTCCACGCTGCTGATGCTGGTCTCGGCGTTCGCCGGCTACCCGGAAACCATGGCCGCCTACGCTGCGGCGGTGAGCAACGGGTACCGTTTCTTCAGTTACGGTGATGCCATGTTCATCACCCGCAATCCGGCGCCGCGCGGCCCCGAGGATCAAGCATGAGTCGCACCTGTCGTATGTCCTTCGAGTTGCTGGCCACCGACGGCAAGGCCCGTCGCGGTCGCCTGACCTTCCCCCGTGGCACCGTGGAAACCCCGGCGTTCATGCCGGTGGGCACCTATGGCACGGTCAAGGGCATGCTGCCGCGGGATATCGAGGCCATCGGCGCCGAGATGATCCTCGGCAACACCTTCCACCTGTGGCTGCGCCCGGGTACCGAGGTGATCAAGGCCCACGGCGACCTGCACGACTTCATGCAGTGGAAAGGCCCGATCCTCACCGACTCCGGTGGTTTCCAGGTGTTCAGCCTGGGCGCGATGCGCAAGATCAAGGAAGAGGGCGTGACCTTCGCCTCCCCGGTGGACGGCTCGAAAGTCTTCATGGGCCCGGAAGAGTCGATGCAGGTCCAGCGCGACCTGGGCTCGGACGTGGTGATGATCTTCGACGAGTGCACCCCGTATCCGGCCGACGAAGACGTGGCGCGGGTCTCGATGGAGCTGTCGCTGCGCTGGGCCCAGCGTTCGAAGAATGCCCACGGTGACAACACGGCGGCGCTGTTCGGCATCGTCCAGGGCGGCATGCACCACGACCTGCGCATGCGCTCCCTCGAAGGCCTCGACAAGATCGGCTTCGACGGCCTGGCCATCGGCGGTCTGTCGGTGGGCGAGCCCAAGCACGAAATGATCAAGGTGCTCGACTACCTGCCAGGCCAGATGCCCGCTGACAAACCTCGTTACCTTATGGGGGTTGGCAAGCCGGAAGATCTTGTTGAGGGTGTGCGCCGCGGCGTCGACATGTTCGATTGCGTGATGCCCACTCGCAACGCGCGAAATGGTCATCTGTTCATCGATACCGGCGTGCTGAAAATCCGTAACGCGTTCCATCGCCATGATGATTCGCCCCTGGATCCGACCTGCGACTGCTACACCTGCCAGAACTTCTCCCGCGCCTATCTGCATCACCTGGATAAATGCGGCGAAATGCTCGGCGCCATGTTGAATACAATCCACAACTTGCGTCATTACCAGCGCCTGATGGCTGGTTTGCGCGAGGCTATTCAACAAGGTACATTGGCCGCCTTTGTCGACGCCTTTTATGCCAAACGCGGACTTCCCGTACCGCCTTTGGACTGATGTTTTGCCATCCTGACAAACACAACTTCTGCAAACTGGAGTGCTAAATGAGCTTTCTGATTCCTGCCGCTTACGCGGACGCCGCAGCCCCTGCCGCTGCTGCCGGCCCGGCCGGTACCGGTTTCGAATGGATCTTCCTGGTCGGTTTCCTGGTCATCTTCTACCTGATGATCTGGCGCCCGCAGGCCAAACGTGCCAAAGAGCAGAAGAACCTGCTGAGCGCCCTGCAAAAGGGTGACGAAGTGGTCACCAACGGCGGTATCGCCGGCAAGATCGTCAAGGTCAGCGATGACTTCGTGGTACTGGAAGTATCCGACTCGGTCGAACTGAAGTTCCAGAAGGGCGCCATCGCGGCCACCCTGCCAAAAGGTACGCTGAAAGCGATCTGATCCAGGTTTTTACTAATCGACGGGGCGCGCAAGGCGCCCCGCGTCTTGAACGGGCGGCGTGATGCTGAACAAAACTCCTCTATGGAAATACGTACTGATCCTGGCGGTATTGGCGATCGGTTTTATTTATTCCGCTCCCAACCTCTACCCTGACGATCCGGCTGTACAGGTCAGTGGCGCAAGCACTGCGCTGCAGGTGACCCAAGCCGACCTCGACCGTGTCAGCAAGGCACTGGCCGATGCCGGGATCGCGGTGAAAGGTGCCAGCCTGGGCGAAAACGGCAAGGGCGCGCTGCTGCGTCTGACCAAGCAGGAAGACCAGCTTCCAGCCAAGGATGTTGTGCGCAAGGCACTGGGCGATGATTACGTGGTGGCGCTGAACCTGGCCCCGACCACTCCGCAATGGCTGCGCAACGTCGGTGCTCATCCGATGAAACTGGGTCTCGACCTGTCCGGTGGTGTGCACTTCCTCCTTGAAGTGGACATGGACAAGGCCATGGCCGCGCGCCTGAAAGTCTACGAAGGCGAAGTCAAAAGCCTCCTGCGCAAGGATAAAGTCCGCTACCGCAGCCTGCCGCAGCAGGATGGCGCCATCCAGCTGGGCTTCTCCGACGATGCGACCCGCGAACAGGCTCGCAACCTGATCCGCAAGAATTTCACCGATTTCGACCTGACCACCACCGAGCGTAACGACCTCTCGGTACTGCGTCTGGCCATCACTCCAGCGAAGATCACGGAAATCCGTGAATACGCCATCAAGCAGAACCTGACCACGGTACGTAACCGCGTCAACGAGCTGGGCGTTGCCGAGCCGCTGGTTCAACGTCAAGGCGCCAACCGCATCGTGGTCGAGCTGCCGGGCGTGCAGGACACCGCCGAAGCCAAGCGTATCCTCGGCAAGACCGCCAACCTGGAGTTCCGCCTGGGCGCCGAGCCTGGTGCGTCGAAAGCCACTACCGAGGTCTTCGAGTTCCGTGAAGGCGGCCGCTCGGCCATGGTCGAGCGCGGCCTGATCATCACCGGTGACCAGGTTACCGATGCCCAGGCCAGCTACGACGAGCACGGCCGTCCGCAGGTGAACATCCGCCTCGATGGCCATGGCGGCGAACTGATGAGCCGCGCGACCCGCAGCAACGTCGGTCGCAGCATGGCGGTGATCTTCATCGAGCAGCGTCCGGTTACCCGTTACGAGAAGCAAGTGGTCGACGGCGTCGAGAAAGACGTGGCGATCCAGAGCTTCCAGGAAGAGAAGAAAATCATCAGCCTGGCGACCATCCAGTCGCCGCTGGGCAGCCAGTTCCGCATCACCGGCCTGAACGGCCAGGGCGAATCGTCCGAGCTGGCCCTGCTGCTGCGTGCCGGTGGCCTGGCCGCACCGATGTACTTCGCTGAAGAGCGCACCATCGGTCCGAGCCTGGGTGCCGACAACATCACCAAGGGTATCGACGCGTCCCTGTGGGGCATGCTGTTCGTCTCGCTGTTCATCATGGCCATCTACCGCTTCTTCGGTCTGATCGCCACCGTCGCCCTGGCTGGCAACATGGTCTTGCTGCTGGCGCTGATGTCGGTGCTCGGGGCGACCCTGACCTTGCCGGGTATCGCCGGTATCGTTCTGACGATGGGTATGGCGGTCGACGCCAACGTGCTGATCTTCTCGCGTATCCGTGAAGAACTGGCCAACGGCATGTCGGCGCAACGCGCCATCCACGAAGGTTTCGACCGTGCCTACACGGCGATTCTCGACGCCAACCTGACCACCTTGCTGGTCGGCGGCATCCTCTTCGCCATGGGCACCGGCCCGGTGAAGGGCTTCGCGGTCACCATGTCGCTGGGTATCTTCACCTCGATGTTCACCGCCATTCTGGTTACCCGTGCGATCGTCAACGTGATCTACGGCGGCCGTGACATCAAGAAGCTGTGGGTTTAAGGGGCTGCCATGCTACGTACGATCAACTTCATGGGCGTGCGCAACGTTGCGTTCGCCATCACCATGCTCCTTACCGTTCTGGCGCTGTTCAGCTGGTTCCACAAGGGGCTGAACTTCGGCCTGGACTTCACCGGCGGTACGCTCATCGAGCTGACCTACGAGCGTCCGGCGGATCTCGGCCAGGTTCGTGAGGAGCTGGTCAAGTCCGGCTTCCACGAGGCTGTGGTGCAGAGCTTCGGCGCTACCACCGACCTGCTGGTGCGGATGCCGGGCGATGATCCGCAACTGGGCAACAAGGTTGCTGACGCGCTGAAGAGAATCGGCGGCGACAACCCGGCAACGGTCAAGCGCGTCGAGTTCGTCGGCCCGCAGGTAGGTGAAGAGCTGCGCGACCAGGGTGGCCTCGGCATGCTCCTGGCCCTGGGCGGGATCCTGATCTACCTGGCTTTCCGCTTCCAGTGGAAGTTCGCTGTCGGCGCTATCGTCTCGCTGATCCACGACGTGGTCGTGACCATGGGTATCCTGTCGTTCTTCCAGATCACCTTCGACCTGACGGTGCTGGCGGCGGTTCTGGCGATCATCGGTTACTCGCTCAACGACACCATCGTCGTGTTCGACCGGGTTCGCGAGAACTTCCGCGTACTGCGCAAGGCCACACTGATCGAGAACATCAACATCTCGACCACCCAGACCCTGCTGCGTACTGTGGCTACCTCGGTATCGACCCTGCTGGCGATCGCGGCCCTGCTGTTCTTCGGTGGCGACAACCTGTTCGGCTTCTCGGTAGCGCTGCTGGTGGGTGTTCTGGCGGGTACCTACTCGTCGATCTACATCGCCAACGTGGTGCTGATCTGGCTGAACCTGAGTACTGAAGACCTGATTCCTCCGGCTAAAACCGAAGGTGTGGATGACCGTCCGTAGGGATTTTTCCTACGCCTAAGGCGGAAGAGAAGGGCGCGAGTGTTGAACTCGCGCCCTTTTTTTTGCTCCAAGGCTGGGAGAAGCGCGGATTGATACCCGCAGGTAAATCAGGAGGTTCACGTGAACAAGTCGATGCTGGTGGGTGCGGTGCTGGGTGCTGTCGGTGTGACTGCCGGAGGTGCTGTCGCGACCTACAGCCTGGTCAATGACGGGCCGGAGTACGCGCAGGTAACGGGCGTGCAGCCGGTCAAGACGACTGTCAAGACGCCACGGGAAGTCTGCAAGGATGTCACGGTCACCCGGCAGAAACCGGTGCAGGACCAGCACCAGATCGCCGGTACCGTGGTGGGTGCCTTGGCTGGTGGTCTGCTGGGCAACCAGATCGGTGGCGGTACCGGCAAGAAGATCGCCACGGTGGCGGGTGCGGTCGGTGGTGGATACGCCGGCAACAAGGTGCAGGAGCACATGCAGAACAGCGATACCTACACCACCACCCAGACCCGCTGCAACACGGTCAACGACGTTAGCGAGAAGGTGGTCGGGTATGACGTGAAGTACACCATCGGCGACAAGGCCGGGCAGGTGCGCATGGACCGGGATCCGGGGTCGCAGATTCCGCTGGATAAGCAGGGCAATCTGGTCCTGGGTCAGGCTCAGCCGGGGCAGGCAGCTCAGTAAGATTAAACCTGAGAGCCCAGCATGCCTTGTGGGAGCGGGTTCACCCG
>DQAA01000565.1:4330-4586 GCA_003523465.1 Pseudomonas sp. | reverse complement strand
ACCCTGGCGGTGCTGTTCGGCGGCGCCATGGCCGGGCTGGCCGGGGGTTACCTGTCGCTGGCCTACACCCCGATGTGGGCGGACAACATGACTGCCGGCCGCGGCTGGATCGCCCTGGCCCTGGTGGTGTTCGCCAGCTGGCGGGTATTCCGCGTGCTGCTCGGCGCCTACCTGTTCGGCCTCGCCAGCATTCTTCACCTGGTGGCCCAGGGCATCGGCGTGAGCTTCCCGGCCAACCTGCTGGCGATGCTGCCCT
>DQAA01000565.1:963-4251 GCA_003523465.1 Pseudomonas sp. | reverse complement strand
TGGCAACGCCAGCTCCCACAGGTATCGCGTGCACCACCGGACCTTGTGGGAGCCGGCGTTGCCGGCGATGAGGCCATCAGCAGCCCTGCACTACTCAAGGGCACCTCAAACCCTCTGATGCACCACCCCAGTCACCCCAAAGTCCCTGCAACCCCCGAAACACCATTTTTTGCCCACTTGGTCAGCTTTTTGCACTAACCAGAAAAGCCCGACACGGCCATTAGAAAAGACCCACAGGAGCCCACCCCAGATGCAACAGAAGAAAAGCAAAAACCTGCTGCGCACCCTGGCCGCCGCCATCGGCCTCAGCACTGCACTGTCCGCCTCCGCCGCCGATCCGCTGAAGGTCGGTTTCGTCTACATCGGCCCGGTCGGTGACCACGGCTGGACCTACCAGCACGAGCAGGGCCGCCAGGCGCTGATCAAGCAGTTCGGCGACAAGGTCGACACCAGCTTCGTCGAGAACGTGCCCGAAGGCGCCGACGCCGAGCGGGTCATCCGCAACATGGCCAAGGGCGGCTACGACCTGGTCTTCGCCACGTCCTTCGGCTACATGAACCCCACCGCCAAGGTGGCCAAGCAGTTCCCGAAAGTCACCTTCGAGCACGCCACCGGCTACAAGCAGGACAAGAACCTCGGCACCTACCTGGCCACTTCCTACGAAGGCCGCTACGTCGGCGGCTACCTCGCGGCGAAGATGACCAAGACCAAGAAGATCGGCTACGTCGCCTCCTTCCCGATCCCGGAAGTGCTGCGCGACATCAACGCCATCCAGCTGGCCCTGGACAAGTACAACCCCGGCACCGAGATCAAGGTGGTGTGGGTCAACTCCTGGTTCGACCCGGGCAAGGAAGCCGACGCCGCCAACGCCCTGATCGACCAGGGTGTCGACGTACTGTTCCAGCACACCGACAGCCCGGCACCGATCCAGACCGCCGAACGCCGCGGCGTCTACGCCGTTGGCTACGCCTCGGACATGGCGCACTTCGGGCCGAAGGCCGTGCTGACCTCCATCGTCAACAACTGGGGCCCGCATTACATCAAGAGCACCCAGGCGGTCATGGACGGTACCTGGAAATCCCAGGACTACTGGGGCGGCCTGGCCGAAGGCACCGTCGAACTGCCGATCAGCGACCTGGTTCCGGCCGATGTGAAAAGCGGCGCCGAACAGATCATCAGCAGCATCAAGGATGGCTTGTTCCACCCCTTCACCGGCCCGATCCTCGACCAGGGCGGTGCGGTCAAGATTCCTGAAGGCAAGGTGGCAACCAACGCCGAGCTGGCCGGCATGAACTACTACGTCAAAGGCATCACCGCGCAACTGCCGAAGTGACCGCCGGACGGGAGCGCCCGCCGCTCCCGTCGTCTTCCTGGAGCCATTCATGAATACCCTGCCGATCATCGACATCGCGCCGCTGTACCAGAACGATCCCGCCGCCCGCCAGGCCGTGGCCCGGCAGATCGACGACGCCTGCCGGCACTGGGGCTTCTACTACATCAAGGGGCACCCGATCCCGGCGTCGCGCATCGCCGCGCTCAAGGCCATCGCCGAAGACTTCTTCGCCCGTCCGGCCGAAGAAAAGCTGCGCATCGATATCACCCGGACTGCACACCACCGCGGCTATGGCGCCATCGCCACCGAGCAGCTCGATCCGAGCCGGCCGAGCGATCTGAAGGAGACCTTCGACATGGGTTTCCATATGGACGCGCAACACCCCGACGTGCTCGCGGCAAAGCCCTTGCGCGGCCCCAATCGCCACCCGGATATCCCCGGTTGGGAGGCGCTGCTGCAGCAGCATTACGAGGATATGCACCAGCTCTCGCTGACCCTGTTGCGGGCCATGGCCGAAGCCCTGGGCATCGAGGAGGATTTCTTCGACCAGCGTTTCGCCGACCCGATCAGCGTGTTCCGCATGATCCACTACCCACCGCGCCAGACCGCCAGCAGCGCCGACCAGCAAGGCGCCGGCGCCCACACCGACTACGGCTGCGTGACCCTGCTGTACCAGGACAATGCCGGCGGCCTGCAGGTGCAGAGCCTCGATGGCGAGTGGATCGACGCGCCGCCCATCGAGGGCACCTACGTGGTCAACATCGGCGACATGATGGCGCGCTGGAGCAACGACCGTTACACCTCCACGCCGCACCGGGTGATCAGCCCGCTGGGGGTCGATCGCTACTCCATGCCGTTCTTCGCCGAGCCGCACCCGGACACCGAGATCAGCTGCCTGCCGAACTGCTCCGGCAGCGACAACCCGGCGAAATACCCGGCCGTCTCGTGCAGCGCCTACATGCTCTCGCGCTTCGCCGACACCTACGCCTATCGCCGTGAAGAGGCCAAGGCCTGAATCCCCCGACTGCCAACCAACACACTTCTAAAAAATAGAAAATCAGGAGCTCCGGATGAAACTCACTACCCCTTCCCTGTTGCTGGCGGGCGGCTTGCTCGCGTCTGGACAGGCCCTGGCCGGCGACCTGCTGCTATGGCAGGACAACAGCCTCACCTACCTCAACGGCGTCGACTTCAAGATCGACCCGCCGAAGCAGCAGACCGTCACCTTCGAGCATGCCAGTGGCTGGAGCTTCGGTGACCTGTTCGTCTTCGTCGACGGCATCAAGTACAACACCGACGCTACCAACGGCGCGGGTGACGGCCACAGCTTCTACGGCGAGATCAGCCCGCGCCTGTCGTTCGGCAAAATCAGTGGCGCCGACCTGTCGTTCGGCCCGATCAAGGACGTATTGCTCGCCGCCACCTACGAGTTCGGCGAGGACGACGTCGACGCCTACCTGATCGGCCCGGCGGTGGACCTGGACATTCCCGGCTTCGACTACTTCCAGCTCAACACCTACCTGCGCACCCCGGATGGCAAGCGCGACGGCAAGAACGTCTGGCAGATCACCCCGGTGTGGAGCTACACCGTGCCGGTGGGCAACTCCAACCTGGTGATCGACGGCTTCATCGACTGGGTGGTGGACAACGACAAGAGCTACCACGCCAACTTCCACTTCAACCCGCAGGTCAAGTACGACCTGGCCAAGGCCATGGGCTGGGGCGAGAAGTTCTACGTGGGGGTGGAATACGACTACTGGAGCGACAAGTACGGGATCAGCGACAAGAGCTTCCTGGGCGACGACATCCTCGGCGGGACCAACCAGAGTGCGATCAGCCTGCTGGTGAAAGCGCATTTCTAACGGTCACCGCTGAACCTGTGGGAGCTGGCTTGCCAGCGATGAGGCCGGCAAGGGCAATGATGTTGTCAGGCCCGGCCAAATCGCTGGCAAGCC
>DQAA01000565.1:0-957 GCA_003523465.1 Pseudomonas sp. | reverse complement strand
CCAGCTCCCACAGGGTTCTCCGCCAGCCCGCAACATTTGAGTCATCATCCCTTCACACACACCACCTGTCGCAGAGTGTGCACCACTTCCACCAGTTCCCGCTGGGCCCGCATCACCGCGTCGATGTCCTTGTAGGCCATCGGGATCTCGTCGATCACGTCCTTGTCCTTGCGGCATTCCACATGGGCGGTGGCGCGCTGCTGGTCGGCGACGGTGAACTGCTTCTTCGCCTCGGTCCGGCTCATGACCCGACCGGCGCCGTGGCTGCAGGAGCAGAACGACTCCTCGTTGCCCAGCCCACGGACGATGAAACTCCTGGCCCCCATCGACCCGGGAATGATCCCCAACTGGCCCTTCTGCGCCGACACCGCGCCCTTGCGGGTGATCAGGATGTCCTCGCCGAAATGCCGCTCCTTCTGCACGTAGTTGTGATGGCAGTTGACCGCTTCGAGACTGGCCTCGAACGGCTTGCGGATCACCGTGCGGGTCGCCGCGATCACCGCGCTCATCATCAGTTCGCGGTTCTGCCGGGCGAAGTCCTGGGCCCAGCCCACCGCTTCGACATAGTCGTCATAGTGCCGGCTGCCTTCCTCGAAATAAGCCAGCTTGCGGTCCGGCAGATTGGCAATGTGCTGGCGCATATCGGCCTGGGCCAGTTCGATGAACAGGCTGCCGATGGCATTGCCCACGCCACGGGAGCCGCTGTGCAACATGAACCAAACCCGGTCCGCTTCATCCAGGCAGACCTCGACGAAGTGATTGCCGGTGCCGNNCGCGGTTGTTGGTCTTCTCCAGCTTCGGGTACTTGTCGGTGATCGCCTTGAAGCGCGCCGCCAGCGTTGCCCAGACCTGGTCGGCCTGGTCCGGCACGTCCTGCCAGGCGCCGCGGTCGTTGCGGCCATGGGTCTTGCCATGGGGCACGGCCTTTTCGATGGCGCTGCGCAGGCCGAACAGGTT
>DQAA01000566.1 GCA_003523465.1 Pseudomonas sp. | reverse complement strand
CAGCGTGGTGCCGGTATGGCAGGCGCCGGAATTTGCGCCCTGGACCCTGAATCGCCGTGAACTGCTCAACCCTGGCAGCCAGGGTTTGCCGGTGTTCCTTCTCGGCCTGAATCCGCCGGCGCCCGCGCAATGGGAAGCCGGTGACCTGGTGGAGATCATTCCGCGCCAGGCCGCTGCTACGGTGGAACGCTTCCTCAAGGGCCTCGGACTGGAAGGCAGCACCCAGGTCCAGGTCGCCGGCCTGAAGGAATCACTGTCCGCCGCCCTCGCCTCCCGGCAACTGCCGGTCAGTCGCGAACACCTGGTCGGCCTGCATGCCCAGGCGCTGGTGGACGCGCTGATTCCGATCGACGCGCGGGAATACTCCATCGCCTCGATCGCCGCCGATGGCGTGCTGGAGCTGATCGTGCGCCAGGAGCGCCATGCGGACGGCAGCCTGGGGCTGGGCTCCGGCTGGCTGACCGAACATATGACGCTGGGTGACAGTGTCAGTCTGCGCTTGCGGCGCAACAGCGGCTTCCACCTGCCGGCCGAAGCGGCGCCGATGATCCTGATCGGCAACGGTACCGGCCTGGCAGGGCTGCGCAGCCTGCTCAAGGCGCGAATTGCCGGTGGCGAGCAGCGTAACTGGCTGTTGTTCGGCGAGCGCAATGCCGCCCATGACTTCCACTGCCGGGATGAACTGCAAGGCTGGCTGGCGAACGGTGATCTGGCGCGGCTGGACCTGGCGTTTTCACGGGACCAGGCGGAGAAGGTCTATGTGCAGGACCTGGTGCTGCAGCGTGGCGAGGAGTTGAAGCGCTGGCTGGAAGATGGCGCGGCGATCTATATCTGCGGCAGTTTGCAAGGCATGGCCGGGGGTGTGGATGCGGCGCTTAACGGGTTGCTCGGTGAGGCTGCGGTGGAAGAGTTGATCGAGCTGGGGCGGTATCGCCGGGACGTCTACTGAGCATCTGAGGGCCCTATCGCCGGCAACGCCGGCTCCCACAAGGTTCGGCGGNNTGCCGGCGATGAGGCCCTCAAGCGCTCAGTGAAGATGGAAGGTATCGGCATCCAGGTTCGCCGGAAACCTTGTCCGGTACGCTGCCAGGTCCGCCGAGTTCAGCTCCACGGTAAACACCCCGTCCGCCTCCCCCGCGCTCAACAGGCTCTCGCCCTGGAAATCCAGCACCTGACTGTCGCCGGTGTAGGCAAAGCCCTTCCCGTCCGTCCCCACCCGGTTCACCGCCGCCACGTAACACAGGTTCTCGATGCCCCGCGCCGGCAGCAGGCGGTTCCAGTGCTGCCTGCGCGCTGCCGGCCAGTTGGCGGTGTAGAGCAGCAGGTCGGTGTCCTGGGCGTCGCGGCTCCACACCGGGAAACGCAGGTCGTAGCAGATCAGCGGACGAATCCGCCAGCCCTTGAGCTCGAACTGCACCTGGCGCTCGCCCGGGGTGTAGTGCTTGTGCTCGCCGGCCATGCGGAACAGGTGGCGCTTGTCGTAGTGCAGGATCTCGCCATCCGGGCGGGCCCAGAGCAGGCGATTGCGGTGGCTGCCATCGGCGGCCTGGATAATCACGCTGCCGGTGACCACCGCATCGATACGGGCGGCCTGCTTCTTCAGCCAGACATAGGTCGGGCCGTTTTCCGGCTCGGCCAGGCGCTCCGACTCCATGGAGAAACCGGTGGTGAACATTTCCGGCAGGATCACCAGATCGGCGCCACGGGCCTGGTCGAGCAGGGCCTCGAAGTGTTCGTAGTTGGCCGCGCGGTCCTGCCAGATCAGGCTGGTCTGGACCAGGGCGACGCTCAGGTTGGGCAGGCTGCTCAGATCGCGCATAGTTTTTCCGCTGCCTCACGCAGCGTCTCCTCGCGTTTGGCGAAACACAGGCGCACCAGGCGCTGTTCAGGAATGGGTTGCTGGTAGAACACCGACACCGGAATGGTCGCCACGCCGTGCTCGCGGGTCAGCCACAGGGCCATGTCGACGTCGTTGAGGTCCGGGCGGATCGCCGAGTAGTCCACCAACTGGAAATAGGTGCCCGCCGAGCGGCGGAACTGGAAACGCGACGGGGTGAGCAGGTCGCAGAACAGGTCGCGCTTGGCCTGGTAGAAGGCCGGCAGCTCGTCGATATGCTCGGGGTGCTCGGCCATGAAGTCGGCCAGCGCCCATTGCAGCGGGGTCACGCCGCAGAAATTGACGTACTGGTGGACCTTGCGCAGTTCCACGCTCAGCGCCGGCGGGGCAATCACATAGCCGGTCTTCCAGCCGGTGACGTGGTAGGTCTTGCCGAACGAGCTGACCACGAACGCCCGTTGGTACAGGGCTTCATGGGCCAGTACGCTGGCATGGGCAACGCCGTCGAACACCAGGTGCTCGTAGACTTCGTCGCTGATCAGGTAGATGTCACGGTCGGCGATCAGAGCGGCCAGCTGGTCGAGGTCGGCACGGGTGATCAGCGCACCGCTGGGGTTGTGCGGCGAATTGATGATGACCATGCGCGTCCTCGGGCTCAGGGCGTCGCTGAACTTCTGCCAGTCGATACTGAAGTCCGTCGGATCCAGTTGCACATGCACGCAGCGGCCACCGGCCAGTTCCACGGAAGGTTCGTAGCTGTCGTAGCTGGGGTCGAAGACGATGACTTCGTCACCGGTGCGGATCACCGCCTGGATGGCGCAGAAGATGCCTTCGGTGGCGCCCGGAACGATGGTCACCTCGTGATCTGCATCGACGCTGACCCCGTAGTGACGGGCGATCTTCGCCGCTACCTGCTGGCGCAACGCGGGCAGGCCGGTCATCGGCGAATACTGGTTGTGCCCGGCGCTGACATGGCGCCCCACTGCATCGAGCAGTGCCTGCGGGCCATTGAAATCGGGAAAACCCTGGGACAGGTTCAACGCGCCGGTCTGCACGGCGAGCTGGGACATGGTGGTGAAGATGGTCGTGCCGACATTCGGCAGCTTGCTGCTGATCATGAAACCCTCTTTCCTGCGGAGCCGGCTCAGGCGCGGTAAGCCATCGAGCATAGCGGATCGGGCAGTCAGGAAAAAGGTTGTAACACACGGCCAGCGAGGGGCGCTGACCGGGGTCAAGAAGGCTTGCGGCGCAGGACTCGATCCTGCGCCGCAATGAGCTTACTTGCGCTTGTCCTTGCGCTTCTTCTCGGCCTTCTTGTGGTGCGACATCAACCGGCGCTTCTTGTTGACCTGGCGATCGGTGAGGGTGTTCTTGTTGCCCTCGAACGGGTTGTCGCTGCCCTTGTACTCGATGCGGATCGGCGTACCGACCAGCTTGAGTACACGGCGGTAGGTGTTTTCCAGGTAACGCGAGTACGAACGCGGGACCTTCTCCACCTGGTTGCCGTGGATCACGATGATCGGCGGGTTGGCACCACCGAGGTGGGCATAGCGCAGCTTGATGCGGCGACCGTTGACCATCGGCGGCTGGTGCTCGCTGACCGCGTCTTCGAGGATCTGGGTCAGGCGGCTGGTCGGCCAGCGGGTGACCGCCGAGCGGAACGAGTTCTGCACCGACTGGTACAGGTTGCCGACGCCAGTGCCGTGCAATGCGGAGATGAAGTGGATATCGGCGAAGTCGACGAAGAACAACCGGCGTTCCAGCTCGGTCTTTACGTAGTCGCGCTCGCTCGGCTGCATGCCGTCCCACTTGTTCAGGGCGATGACGATGGCGCGGCCTGCTTCGAGGGCGAAGCCCAGCAGGTTGAGGTCATGGTCGACCACACCTTCCCGGGCATCCATGACGAAGATCACCACGTTGGCGTCCTTGATCGCCTGGAGGGTCTTCACCACCGAGAACTTCTCGACTTCCTCGTGGATCTTGCCGCGCTTGCGCACACCGGCGGTGTCGATCAGCGTGTATTTCTCTTCGTTGCGCTCGAAGGGAATGTAGATGCTGTCGCGGGTGGTGCCCGGTTCGTCGTAGACCACCACGCGCTCTTCGCCGAGCATGCGGTTGACCAGGGTCGACTTGCCGACGTTCGGACGGCCGATGATGGCGATCTTGATACCGTCTTTTTCGCTCGGGCCGGGGATGCGGGTCGCTTCCTGGCCTTCGGCGACGTCTTCGTCGAGGGAGTCTTCTTCCTTGTCCCGCGGCACGTCACCGAGGACGGCTTCCATCAGGGCGTTGATACCGCGGCCCTGGGCACCGGCCACCGGAATGGCGTTGCCCATGCCCATCGGCGAGAACTCGGCGCGGGCGGTGTCCGGATCGATGTTGTCGATCTTGTTGGCGACCAGGAACGACTGTTTGTTTCGCTTGCGCAGGTGCTCGGCGATCATCTGGTCGGCGGCGGTCAGGCCGGCGCGGGCGTCGACCAGGAACAGCACGTAGTCCGCTTCTTCGATGGCCATCAGCGATTGCTCGGCCATCTTTTCGTCCATGCCCGCCTCGTCACCGGTGATGCCGCCGGTGTCGATCAGGATGAAGGTGCGACCCTGCCAGTGGGCTTCGCCGTACTGGCGGTCACGGGTCAGGCCCGAGAGGTCGCCGACGATGGCGTCGCGGGTCTTGGTCAGGCGGTTGAACATGGTGGACTTGCCGACGTTCGGACGACCCACCAGGGCGATTACGGGAACCATGCGGCTCTCCATTGTATAAATTCAAAAAATACAAAGGCCGCTGCGGGGCAGCGGCCGGAGTTTCGGGCAACGTCTCTCGACGTCGCGGCCCGGGGTCCGAAGGCCCCAAGCATAGACTTACTTGATGGTCA
>DQAA01000660.1:5149-6716 GCA_003523465.1 Pseudomonas sp. | reverse complement strand
CTGCGGGCCGTCCGCGCGCTGCACGAAGACCCGCAGCGAACCGCCATGGGTCGGCAGTTCCTGCACGTCGAAGATCTCCAGGCCATTGCGCTGGCACAGGGTGTTGACCGCCGTCAGCGACAGGTACGAGTAATGCTCGTGATAGAGGGTATCGAACTGGCTCTCGGCCATCAGGCTGAGCAGATGGGGAAACTCGAACGTCGCCACGCCGGCCGGCTTGAGCAGGGTGGCGAAGCCGCGGAGGAAATCGTTGATGTCCGGNNGAACATGGGCCAGCACGTTGTTGGCCGCCATCAGGTCGGCGCTCCAGCCCTCTTCCACCAGTTGCGCGGCGGTCTGTTCGCCGAAGAACAGCTCGCGGATTTCCAGGCCCTTTTCCCGCGCCGCCTGGGCGGTGCTGCGGGTCGGCTCGACGCCGAGGCAGGGAATGCCGCGCCCGGCCACGTATTGCAGCAGGTAGCCGTCGTTGGCGGCGATTTCCACCACGCGGCGGTGCTCGTCCAGGGCAAAGCGCGCGCTCATGTCCTCGACGTACTGGCGGGCATGGGCCAGCCAGGAACTGGAGTAGGAGCTGAAATAGGCGTAGTCGGCATCGAACAGCGCTTCGGCGCGGGTGTAGTCCTCGGTCTGCACCAGCCAGCACTGCTGGCACACGCCGACCTTCAGCGGCACCCAGGCCTCGGCATCGGCCAGTTGTTCGGCGCGCAGGTAAGCGTTGGAAGGCGGCGCGGTGCCCAGGTCGATCAGGGGCAGGCTCAGCGCTGCGCCACAGCCACGGCAATTCATGCAGGCACTCCGGAGAAGGTGNNCCAGCCAGGGATGGGCTTCATCCCGGGCCGACAGATTCTTGACAGGCAACGGCCAGACGATGGCCAGGCGCGGATCGAGCACCGACAGCCCGCCTTCGCGGCCCGGCGCGTAGTCGGCGCTGTGCAGGTAAAGCAGCTCGGCTTCCTCGCTCAGCACCTGGAAACCGTGGGCGAAACCGGCAGGGATCAGCAGGCTGCGGCCATCGCCTTCCTTGAGGTGCTCGGCGTGCCAGTGCAGGAAGGTCGGCGAACCCTGGCGCAGGTCCACCGCCACATCCCACACCTCGCCGCGCAGGCAGGTGATCAGCTTGGACTCGGGCCGGTCACCCTGCTGGTAGTGCAGGCCGCGAACGGAGCCCGTGCCGACGGTGCGCGAGTGGTTGATCTGGCGGATATGGAACGCCGCGCCGAGCCCTTCCAGGCTGCCCTCGCAGAACAGCCGGGAAAACTGCCCGCGGGCATCGCCGTGGCGTTTGTGTTCGACGCTGAACAGACCGGCCAATGGCAACGGGCGCAGGTGCAGATCGCTCACGAAAGCTCCGCGTACAGGTTCAGCTGGTCNNCAGGTCATCCCCACGCTTCCACGCCAGGTGCCATTGCAGGGTGTGCTCCAGGCATTCGCGCAGGGACCAGCGGGTGCGCCAGCCGAGCAGTTGCCGGGCACGCCCGCTGTCCAGGCGCAGCACGCCGGCTTCATGCAGATCACTGGGTTCGACACGGACGCCCGGCGAGTCCGGCCATTGCCGCGACAGATGGCC
>DQAA01000660.1:4820-5066 GCA_003523465.1 Pseudomonas sp. | reverse complement strand
TGCTGCCAGGGGCGTACCGCCTGTGGATAACGCAGGGTCACCGGGTGGCCCGCGTCCCAGGCCTTGAGCACATCCGGGATCAGTCGTTCGGCGGCGAAGTCGCCACCACCCAGGACGTTGCCGGCCCGCGCAGTGGCCAGGGCCAGGCCGTGTTCCGCATGGCTGGCCGGCGGGAAGAAGGACGCGGTGTAGGACTGCGCCAGCAACTCGCAGCAGGCCTTGCTGCTGCTGTACGGATCATGGCCG
>DQAA01000660.1:0-4798 GCA_003523465.1 Pseudomonas sp. | reverse complement strand
GATCAGCACCACCGAGCGCACGCCGCCGACCTGGCGGATCGCTTCGAGCAGGTTGAGGGTGCCGATCACGTTGCTGGAATAGGTGCCCAGCGGATCGCGGTAGGCCTCGCGTACCAGCGGCTGCGCAGCCAGGTGCAGGACGATTTCCGGCTGCGCCTCGGCGACCACTTCGAGCAGCGCGCCGAGGTCGCGCAGGTCGCCACGGGCGTCCTTGATATCGCGACCGACATTGGCCAGCTCATAGAGATTGGGGCCGGGCTGCGGATCGAGGGCGAAGCCGGTGACTTCGGCGCCCATTTCCCGCAACCACAGGGCCAGCCAGCTGCCCTTGAAGCCGGTGTGACCGGTCAGCAGGACACGTTTGCCGCTCCAGAAATCGGCGCTCAAGCCCACTGCTTCCATGGGGCCTCCCCGGTCTGCCAGAGGTGTTCGAGATGGTTCTTGTCGCGCAGGGTGTCCATCGGATGCCAGAAGCCATCGTGCTGGAAGGCGTTCAGCTGGTCTTCCGCAGCCAGTTGCGCGAGGGGTTCCGATTCCCAGGAGGTCTGGTCGTCGGTGATGTAGGGCAGCACCTTGGGCGACAGCACGAAGAAGCCGCCATTGATCCAGCCGCCGTCGCCACGGGGCTTCTCGATGAAGCCGCTGACCTTGTCACCCTCGCGTTGCAGCGCGCCGTAGCGTCCCGGTGGTTGCACGGCGGTGACGGTGGCGAGCTTGCCGTGGCCCATGTGGAAGTCCACCAGGGCGCCGATGTTCAGGTCGGACACGCCGTCACCGTAGGTGAAGCAGAAGGCCTTCTCGTCCTCGACATAGCGCGCGGCGCGGCGCAGGCGGCCACCGGTCATGGTCTCCTCGCCGGTGTCGATCAGGGTCACGCGCCATGGCTCGCTGTAGTTCTGGTGAACGTCCATGCGGTTGGCGCGCATGTCGAAGGTGACGTCGGAGGTATGCAGGAAGTAGTTGGCGAAGAAATCCTTGATCGCATAGCCCTTGTAGCCGAGGCAGATCACGAAATCGTGGATACCGTGGGCCGAGTACTGCTTCATGATGTGCCAGAGAATTGGCTTCCCGCCGATCTCGATCATTGGCTTGGGCTTGAGGTGGGACTCTTCGCTGATGCGGGTACCCAGTCCACCGGCCAGAATTACTGCCTTCATGTCCTTCCCTCTCGTCGCGCACGGCTACAGCGCGGGATTTATGGCGATGGGAAGGGGACTTGCAGGAAACGCGCCAGATTTGTCGTGTCTTTTCGGGACTCATCGCTGGCAAGCCAGCCCCCACAAGGTTCGCGCCGGGCACGAACCCTGCGGCTGACTCAAAACCCTGTGGGAGCCGGCATTGCCGGCGATAAGGCCTGCAAAGACAATGACGTTGTCCGGGCGGGCCTCATCGCCGGCAACGCCGGCTCCCACAAGGTCCTGAGNNTTGCCGGCGATAAGGCCATCAGCAGCGCCATATCACCCCGGCATCCAGCCGTCATACCAGACCTGCACATGCTCCGGCCGCAGGACGAAGTTGCGCATCACCTCGTCATGCAGCTGGTCGCCCATGCGGTAGCTGGCCTCGGGGTCGGACAGGTGCATGCGGATCGCGTCCAGCCATTCCTCGGTGGAGTTGCTCTTGACCCGGGTGCACGGCAGGTAGCCCCGGTAGGCGGCGGTGTCGGTGACGATCACCGGATAGCCGCAGGCGCCGTACTCCAGCAGCCGCAGGTTGCTCTTGCAGTCGTTGAAGATGTGGAACTCCAGCGGTGCCAGGGCCAGGTCGAGGTTGAGGCTGGCCAGCTTGGCCGGGTAGGCCGCCAGGCCCACCGGCGGGTGGAACTCGTGGATATACGGACGCAGCGCCGGCGGGCACATGCCGAAGAACACCCATTCCACTTCATTGGCCAGGGTCTTGATCACCTCGGCGATCACTTCCAGGTCGCCGGTGTGGCTGGTACCACCACCCCACCCTACCCGCGGCTTGTTCGACGTGCGGCGCTGGGCACGGCGCCCGACCCACAGCTCTTCGGCGAGCATGTTGGGCAACACGCGGATGTCCTGGTGGGTGTCGCTCAAGGCGTCGGCCAGCGGCTCGGTGGACACCACCAGTCGGTCGCAGCGGGCAATCCCCCGGCGCAGCGAGCCTTCGAGGTCGTGGGGGGTGTGCTTGAGGTGGCCGTTCTTCTTCGGCACCTTGATCACGTAGTCATCCAGCTCGTAGATGACGAAGCCCTTGGAGTAGGTCTTCAGGCGCTCGATTTCCTTGATGAAGCCTTCGGTGTAGCGCCCTTGCAGGATCGCCACGTCCGGGGCACTGCGCGCCAGCTCGACGTTGCTGGGGATCTCGAAATATTGCTGCTGGGTCACCCAGCCCGCCGCTTCCAGCTCGGTCAGCGGCTTGATCACCCGGTAATGCCCCACCGCACTCTTGTTCATCGGCAAGGCGAGGACATGCGGCAGGGAACGACCGACAAACGGCATCCAGCCATCCCTGAGCCCCGGATCGAGACGGAAGGCCGACTCCTTGAGCGCCAGGTTGACGTTGTACGCCGGGTCGCGGGCGATCACCGGCATCCACGCCTGCTGGAAGGTCTCGTGCTGTTGCACCAGAAGCGCTTGCCGCTGCGCTTCCTCTTCCGCATCCGGCGCCGGGCCCGGCGGACGGTCCAGCACCAGGCGCACCCGCGGGGTCCACACGCTGAGGTAGCCGGCCTGGCGCATGCGCAAGCCAAGATCGACATCACTGAAGGCGGCGCTGAACGCGCCATCGTTGAGGCCACCCAATTCAAGGAACAGCTGCTTGCGCACCAGCAGGCAATCAGCGCCGAGGGCCGAGTAGTTCTGTGCCACCTGCAGGCGCTGCATGTAGCCGCCGGCCTGGCTCATCTCGCCGACGAAGGGTGAGTACACCGCGCCACGCAGGCCGAGAATGCCGCCAGCGTTGACCACCAGGTCGTGGCCATTGACCAGCTCGGCACCGACCATGCCGACTTCCGGCCGCTGGCCGTGGGCAACCAGCACGTCCAGCCAGTCGCCCGCAGTAACCACGGTGAAGACATCGAGCATCAGCAGGTAGTCGCCACGGGAATGCTGGGCGGCCAGGTTCTGCTGGGCGGCGAAAGAGGTCACCTCATCCAGGCGCAGCACCCGCAGGCGCACGCCCATCTGGCCCATCGCCGCCAACCAGGCGCGGGACTCCTCGCGCTGGCTGGCGTTGTCGACCACCAACACTTCGTNNGCGGTCTTGCCGAATACGCTTTCCAGGCAACGCTCAAGCGCGGCGACCTGGTCGCGGAAGCTGAATACCAGGGTCACCAGCGGCTGGGTCGGGTGCAGGTAGCGGATCTGGTTGATCGCACTGCCCGGCTCGTTCTCCAGGCGGTAGTCCAGGCCCAGGCGCTGCAGGTGAGCCGCCAGAACCCGCGGGTTTTCCGCTACCACGGCCGGCGAGGACAACCAGGCGGCAAAACCGAACCCGGACTCGACCAGCACCTCCGGAACATGCTCGATGGCCTGCGGGCCGTGGCTTTCCACCAGGCGCCAGAGCAGGTCATGGGGGGCCAGCTCCTGGTAGCCGGCGACGAAACCGCCCGCCGCCAGATAGTGGGCACGGGAAAACGCCAGGGCACGACCGGTGAAGGGATAGGCGCGCTGCAGGTCGAGGTTGAAATCCGGCTTGAACACCGGCTCGGCAGATTCATCGCCGTCCAGCCCCCCTTCGTCGCCATAGACGCAGGCCATGGCGTCGAAGCGCACGATGCGCTCGGCCAGCAGCATCAGGCTGAATTCGCTGAGGCGGTCACCGGCGCGCAGCAGGAAGAACCAGTCGATGCCATCCAGCTCCGGCAGAAGCTCGTTGAGCTGTTGCGCCCAGTCGGCCTGCAACGGCCGGCTGATCAGGTTTTCATCGAGGCCGCCGGGCACCCGGCCGGCAGTCAGCAGCAAGGTGCTGGCGGCGCCATAGGATTGCCGGGCAATGCTGTCGAGGCTGAGCTGGCGTGCGGGGCGGTCATCTTCCTGGTCGAGAATCACCACGGCAATGCGCGGGCGCCATTGCCAGTGCTCACTGAGACGCATCAGCCGACGCAGCACCAGCGGGTCCTGGCGGCAGCCCAGCCATTCCGCGTACAGCTCGGTGAAGGTATCGCTGTTGTTACCGACCTGCGATTCCTGGATAGCCTGCAAGCTGCGCAGGACGTGGACCAGGAACAGGTTTTCCCAGACCCGCTCGACAACCTGGCCATCCACCGGCAACACATGGATCCTGACCCAGCCGGAGAAGGTCTCGGTGGCTGGCGGACGCGCGGCGAACATGCTGCGCAGCCATTGCAGTTCGGTTGCCCGGCTAGCCTGCAGGTCGGCCTGGCGGCGCAGCTGGTCCGGGTGGATACGCTCGATGCAATTGACCTGGGCAGTGACCGCCAGGTTGCCACGACGCAGCAGGCAGACGAACAGGGCAAAGTCGATATGGGCATGGAAGCCCGCCTCGACCAGGGCCGGCAGCAGTTCACCGAGGTCCTTGGCACGCATCAGGGTATTGCTGAAACCACCGATGAAATTCAGCGGATTGCTTTCGAAGAAATCCAGCAGGTCGTTGCCGTGGTAGACCGTGGCGCCCCAGGTGAACCAGCTGCTTTCCAGGCGCTGGGAGAGGGAGAAATCGGCTCCGTCCACCAGGCTGCGGCGGGTGGTGACCAGGCTGACATCCTCGTTGGCGAGGAACAGTTTCAGCTCGCTGCTGACACAGTCGGCCAGCAGGCGATCGTCGTCGCAGAGGAACTGCACGTACTCGCCGCGGGCCAGCTCCAGGCCCG
>DQAA01000652.1:219-12995 GCA_003523465.1 Pseudomonas sp. | reverse complement strand
ACCCAGCCCGGCGCGATGGCGACAGCGACGATCCCCTCGCCCGCGACACTCCGGGCCAGGGACTTGGTCAGGTTGATCAGGGCAGCCTTGCTGGTGCCGTAGGGCAGCGCGTCCGCCGCGTAGCCACGCTGTGCAGCCCGGCTGGCCATGTTGATGATGCGTCCACCGCCATTGGCCCGGAAGTGATTGACTGCTTCACGGCTCAGGTCGGCAGCGGCGAAAAAATTGACCTGGAACTCGCGCCGCCACGCCGCGCGCCATTGCGCGGCCGGTGCTTCCAGGGGGATCTCGGTACGGATGCCGGCATTGTTGACCAGCGCGTGAATACGCCCACCCGCCAGTTCCAGTGCTGCCTGCCACAAACCCTCGGGGCCGGCCTCGTCGCTCAGGTCTCCCTGGACGATCCAGCCTTGTCCGCCGACGCGATCCAGCAGGCGCTGGGCACCCTCGGCATCCCGACTGTAATGGATCAGCGCCCGGGCGCCCTCGGCCACCAACTGTTCGACGATCGCTGCACCGATGCCGCCCGAGGCACCGGTTACCAGAACGGTCTGCCCGTCGAGAGGGCGCTTGGAATCACTCATGTGTCGTCACCTTGCATGTCTTGGGAAAGAAGCAATGCCGTGTGCACTGCGGATGCACACGGCATTGAGGATGAGGGCGTTACTTCGCCTGGGCGTTGGCCTCGGTCGAGGCCTTGTCGACCAGCCTCTGGATATCACCGGTCTCGCGGCGCTGGGTCAGGTAGATGTTCAACACCTGGAGGTCCGCAGGCGAGATATCGCGGCGCACGCCGAACGATACACCCTGCTTGGCCAGCGCCGGCTTGGGCAGGATTTCACGGGTCCAGTCGGGGTTGGCCAGGGCGAACAGGTGGTTGGTATCACTGGCATCCACCAGCACGTCGGCGCGCTTGGACATCACCGCCAGCCGCGCTTCGTCCATACCGGGCAGGCGCATGATCTTGCCCTTGCTGACCACGGATGAGATGGCCTTGTCCTGAGCCGTGCCTGACATCACCGCGAAGGTGACTTCGGGCTTGTCGAGCGCAGCGATGTCATCTTTGACATCCGCCAGTTTGGGATTGTCCTTGTTCACCAGCAAGGACACCTGGTAGTCCGTTGCCGGCACGGTGAACGCCACTGCCAGTGCTCGCTCCGGCGTCTGGTTCAGCGCCATGGCCAGGTCCCATTTGTTGCTTTGCAGCCCGGCTACGAGGTTGTCCCAGTTGGTGTCGACGAACTCGACCTTGACCTTCAGCACCTTCTCGCCGAAGTCCCGGCACAGGTCGACGAAATAACCACTGTAGGCGCTGCTCGCGGCATCGCGCATCACATAGGGCGCGGCCACGGCGGCGCCGCAACGCAGCACCCCGGCCTTCTGCACATCCTTCCACACCGAGGTTTCCGCAGCCTGGGCAAGCATGCCCGCGGACAATCCGGCGCAGACGGCCAGGGCTTTGAGGGAAGACGAAATTGAACGAACCATTGTTGACCTCACTGATATTGATTGTTTTTGGCAGGAAGGTACGGCGCAGTGCTGCATGCGATTTTGTATGCATGACTGCATTCAAAATAAAAACTAAGATAGGCACTGTCAACACGCTTGTTATTGGTCAGCAATACTCAATTCAAACGACTGTTTTACTCGTTGATCAACGCGCATTTCACGAAAGAAAAAACAAATATTAGCGTGAGAAAAAATGGATTTAACTCACCCATTATTTCATCCCACACTGTGCGGATCAGTGATCCACGCCCTTCCCTGGTGCCTGGATGGAGGCCCCGATATGACTTTGAATGACGATCTGGCTTGCGTGATTCGCCAGGAAGAAACCCTTCGTTTTGCGCATTTCGATGAGGACACGGCCTGGCAGCTGGGCACCCGCCTGCAGGAAAAGGCCATCGCCAATGCCTGGCCATTGGTGATCGATATCCGCCGCTTCGACCGACCNNCTGCAAGGCCCGGGATCACCTCCGACAACCATGACTGGGTACGGCGCAAGAACAACACCGTGCAGCGCTTTCTGCGCAGCTCCTACCGGCTGCGCTATCAACTTGCGCTGGAGAACCTGGATATCAGCCAGCGTTATTTTCTCTCGCCGGCCGACTACGCCAGCGTCGGCGGCGGCTTCCCGATCAACGTGCAGGGCGCTGGTGTGATCGGCTCGGTCACGGTGTCCGGCCTGCCCGACCGTGAAGACCATCGGATCATCGTCGACACGCTGTGCGAACTGCTCGGCCAGGATCGCGATGACCTGGCGCTTGCCATCGAGTCTCCCTTCTAGCTCCTTCCTTGCACTGCCGCTTCCGCGTTTCGGATCAGAACGCTCCAATAACAATCAACGAGTCTATCCATGTCCAATTCCTCCCTTGCACCCGGGCTGAAACAGCGCCACGTCACCATGTTGTCGATTGCCGGGGTGATCGGCGCCGGCCTCTTCGTCTTCTCCGGCCATGCGATCGCCAAGGCAGGCCCCGCCGCCCTCCTTGCCTATATCTTTACCGGCGCCCTGGTGGTGCTGGTGATGCGCATGCTTGGAGAAATGGCGGTGGCCTCGCCGGATACCGGCTCGTTCTCCACCTACGCCGACCGGGCCATCGGCCCCTGGGCCGGGTTCAGCATCGGCTGGCTGTACTGGTGGTTCTGGGTCCTGGCGATCCCGCTGGAAGCGATCGCCGCAGCGAACATCATCAACGCCTGGGTCCCGGCCATGGACACCTGGGTGATCGCCTCGGCACTGATCCTGGTGCTGACCTGCTCGAACTTCTTCAGCGTGGCCCGCTATGGCGAATTCGAGTTCTGGTTCGGGCTGCTGAAGATCATCGCCATCATTGCCTTCATCGCCCTGTGCGCCGCCGCCCTGATGGGCTGGCTGCCGGAACGCGAAGTCAGTGGCCTGGGGCGCTTGATGGAGCTGCACGGCGGGTTCGCGCCCAACGGCCTGAGCGCCATCGTCGGCGCGATGCTGACCACCATGTTCAGTTTCATCGGTGCCGAGGTGGTGACCATTGCCGCTGCGGAATCGAAGAACCCGGCCCGACAGATCACCCGTGCGACCAACTCGGTGGTGTGGCGCATCTGCGTGTTCTACCTGCTCTCGATCCTGATGATCCTGTCCATCGTGCCGTGGAACGACCCGCGCCTGCCGCAGGTCGGCTCCTTCCAGCGCGCGCTGGAGATCATGAATATTCCCAATGCCAAGCTGATCATCGACGTCGTGGTGCTGCTGGCGGTCGCCAGTTGCATGAACTCCCAGGTCTACACAGGCTCGCGGATGCTCTACTCCCTGGCCCGGCGTGGCGATGCACCGACATTCCTCAAGCGCGTCAACCAGGCGAAAGTGCCGGTTGCCGCCGTCGCCTGTACCACGGTGTTGGGCGTACTGGCGACCTTCATCAACTACTTCGCCCCCGAGAACGTCTTCAGGTTCCTGCTCTCCACCTCCGGCGCCGTGGCGCTGCTGGTGTACCTGGTGATCGCCGTCTCGCAGCTGTGCCTGCGCCGCAAGATGCGCGCTGCCGGCGAGGTCCTGGAGTTCCGCATGTGGCTGTTCCCATGGCTGACCTGGGCGGTGATCCTGTTCATCAGCGGGGCCCTGGTCAGCATGTTCTTCATTCCGGCCTATCGCTCGGAAATCACCGCCACCGGGTTGCTGGCCATCGTCATCGTCTGCCTGGGGCTGATGAATGCGCGCAAGGCCTCGCACGCGCCGGCTCGCCGGACCAGCCCGCTGGCGGAATGATCCAGACGCTGTACCTGTACCCGTAACAATTACCGGAGAGTCAAACGTGGTTGAGTATGTAGTGTCCCTGGATAAGCTCGGCGTCCATGATGTGGAGCATGTGGGGGGCAAGAACGCATCCCTCGGCGAGATGATCAGTAACCTCGCGGGCGCCGGTGTTTCCGTCCCCGGCGGCTTCGCCACTACGTCCCAGGCTTACCGTGACTTCCTCGAGCAGAGCGGCCTGAACGACAAGATCCACGCCGCCCTCGACGCGCTGGACGTAGACGACGTCAACGCCCTGGCCAAGACCGGCGCACAGATCCGCCAGTGGGTGATGGACGCCGAATTCCCGGCCCGTCTCGACGCGGAAATCCGCACCGCCTTCGCCGAAATGGCCAACGGCAACGAGAACATGGCCGTGGCCGTGCGCTCTTCCGCCACCGCCGAAGACCTGCCCGACGCCTCCTTCGCCGGCCAGCAAGAAACCTTCCTTAATATCCGCGGCGTGGACAACGTGATCCGCGCAGCCAAGGAAGTGTTCGCCTCCCTCTTCAACGACCGCGCCATTTCCTACCGCGTGCACCAGGGCTTCGACCACAAGCTGGTCGCCCTGTCCGCCGGTGTGCAGCGCATGGTCCGTTCGGAAACCGGAACGGCTGGCGTGATGTTCACCCTCGACACCGAATCGGGCTTCCGCGACGTGGTCTTCATTACCGGCGCCTACGGCCTGGGTGAAACCGTGGTGCAAGGCGCGGTCAACCCGGACGAGTTCTACGTCCACAAGAACACCCTCGAAGCCGGCCGCCCGGCCATCCTGCGCCGCAACCTGGGCAGTAAGGCGATCAAGATGATCTACGGCGACGAAGCTAAGGCCGGTCGTTCGGTCAAGGTGGTCGATGTGGATCGCGCCGACCGCGCCCGTTTCTGCCTGAGCGACGCCGAAGTGGCCGAGCTGGCCAAGCAGGCGATGATCATCGAGAAACACTACGAGCGTCCGATGGACATCGAGTGGGCGAAAGACGGCGACGACGGCAAGCTGTACATCGTCCAGGCCCGTCCTGAAACCGTGAAGAGCCGCGCCAGCGCCAACGTGATGGAGCGCTACCTGCTGAAAGAGAAGGGCACCGTGCTGGTCGAAGGCCGTGCCATCGGCCAGCGCATCGGCGCCGGTAAAGTCCGCGTGATCCAGGACGTATCGGAAATGGACAAGGTCCAGCCGGGCGACGTACTGGTCTCCGACATGACCGACCCGGACTGGGAACCGGTGATGAAGCGCGCCAGCGCCATCGTCACCAACCGCGGCGGCCGTACCTGCCACGCGGCGATCATCGCTCGTGAGCTGGGTATTCCTGCTGTCGTCGGTTGCGGCAACGCCACCCAGGTCCTGAAAGATGGCCAGGGCGTGACCGTCTCCTGCGCCGAAGGCGATACCGGTTTCATCTTCGAAGGCGAGCTCGGCTTCGATGTGCGTCAGAACTCCGTGGACGCCATGCCTGACCTGCCGTTCAAGATCATGATGAACGTCGGCAACCCGGACCGCGCCTTCGACTTCGCCCAACTGCCGAACGCCGGTGTGGGCCTGGCCCGTCTGGAATTCATCATCAACCGCATGATCGGCGTGCACCCGAAAGCACTGCTGAACTACGCGGGTCTGCCGCAAGAGCTGAAAGAGAGCGTCGACAAGCGCATCGCCGGCTACAACGATCCGGTCGATTTCTACGTCGAGAAGCTGGTCGAGGGCATCAGCACCCTGGCCGCTGCGTTCTGGCCGAAGAAGGTCATCGTGCGTCTGTCGGACTTCAAGTCCAACGAATACGCCAACCTGATCGGCGGCAAGCTGTACGAGCCGGAAGAAGAGAACCCGATGCTGGGCTTCCGCGGTGCGTCGCGCTACATCAGCGAGTCGTTCCGTGACTGCTTCGAGCTGGAATGCCGTGCGCTGAAGCGTGTGCGCAACGAGATGGGCCTGACCAACGTCGAGATCATGGTGCCGTTCGTGCGCACCCTGGGCGAAGCCAGCCAGGTGGTCGACCTGCTCGCCGAGAACGGCCTGGGCCGCGGCGTCAACGGCCTGCGCGTGATCATGATGTGCGAACTGCCGTCCAACGCGATCCTGGCGGAAGAGTTCCTCGAGTACTTCGACGGCTTCTCCATCGGCTCCAACGACCTGACTCAGCTGACCCTGGGCCTGGACCGCGACTCCGGGATCATCGCGCACCTGTTCGATGAACGTAACCCGGCGGTGAAGAAGCTGCTGGCCAACGCCATCCAGGCGTGCAACAAGGCTGGCAAGTACATCGGCATCTGCGGTCAGGGTCCTTCGGACCACCCGGATCTGGCCAAGTGGCTGATGGAGCAAGGGATCGACAGTGTCTCGTTGAATCCGGATTCGGTGATCGAGACCTGGCTGTTCCTGGCTGAGAATCGCTGACCCAACACCAGCCCCACCACAGGATTCCGAGTCAGCAGCAGAATCTGTGTCCGACGCGGACCTGTGGGAGCTGGCGTTGNNCTGGCCAAGTGGCTGATGGAGCAGGGCATCGAAAGCGTGTCCCTGAACCCGGACTCCGTGCTGGAAACCTGGTTCTTCCTGGCCGAGGGTCAGGCTCCGGCTTGATGTGCTAGACAGGCGCCGGCATTCCTGGTGAATGTCGGCGCGACGCTTTTATTCAGGGCGTGTCCAATGACGGACGCGCCCTTTTTCGTACAAGAAACCTATGCAAAGCAGCAGTTCTCTATTTCCCGTGGCCCTGCTCAGGGCCGAACGTTGCGGCGACCTGAGCGAGGACGTGTACCGCCTGAAGGCCGGCAACAGCCCCGACCCGAGTGTCGAGCTGGCGCTGACTCGCCTTGGCATGGCCGATCAGGAGTCGGCCCGGGGCGTGCCGGTGATCCTTCTGCACGGCAGTTTTTCCAATCGGCGTTTCTGGTTTTCCCCGAAGGGCATCGGCCTGGGCGCCTATCTGGCGCGGGCCGGCTTCGATGTGTGGATTCCGGAAATGCGCGGCCACGGCCTGTCGCCGCGCAATCGCGACTACGCCCGCAACCGAGTGGCCGACTATGCCGGCTACGACCTGCCGGCCATCGCTGCCTTTATTCATGAAATAACCGGACAACCGGCGCACTGGGTCGGCCATTCCCTCGGCGGCACCACCCTGGCGGCGGCCTTGGGCGGGCGTTATCTGGACGAGTCGCTGATCGCCAGCGCGGCGTTTTTCGGCACCCAGGTCAGCCGCACCTACTGGCCGCTGAAGATCCCGCCGCTGGAGTGGGGCAGCCGCCTGTTGCTCAAGCGCTTCCCGCATATTTCCGGCTCGCGGNNGAGCCGATCGGCCTGGCCATCGAAAGCATGCGCTGGTTCGGGCTGTTCGGCCGTTTCGGCGAGAAAGGACGTGATTGGTGGGCGGGGCTCGCCGAGGTCCGCGTTCCGGTGCTGGTGGTGGGCGGAGCGGGGGACTTCCAGGATCCGGTCTGGGCCTGCCGCAAACTGTTCGAGCAGATTGGCAGTGACGACAAACGTTTTCTGCGCCTCGGCGTGGCCGACGGATTCGACAACTTCGGGCATGTGGATATGCTGGTGAGCAAGCCGGCGCAGACTCAGGTCTGGCCGCTGGTGGAGCGCTGGTTGCGCGAGCCGCTGTCGATGGTGGAGCGTCCCGCACCCGCTGAAGTTTCGTCTGAGCCGGTTAACGGATAAGATGTGACGTTTTTTGCAATCCTGGTCATTTATTGAGCCTTTGCCATGTTCGTCGCCCTGGAACGTTTGATCAATCTGCAGGATGGCTATCGCAAGACATTCCGGGTCAACGGCCAGGGCTTGTTGCTGCTGGTGGTGGACAACCGCCCGGTACTGCTCGAAGACCGCTGTCCGCACCAGGGCGCACCGCTCGGGGCGGCGACGCTGGAGGGCGATGTGCTGCGCTGTCCGCGCCATGGCCTGGCCTTCAGCCTGTCTTCGGGAAGGGCCTTGCAGCCGGGGTGTCCGGGGCTGAACCTGTTCAAACTGGCCTACGAGGGTGACCGTATTGGAATTGACCTGTAGCCTGAATCTGGTCTAAAGCCGTATTGCCAGATTTCGTCCGTTTCAGTGATTGTGAATTCCGACATCCATTCATCTTGGTTCTGACAGGAGTTTCCCATGCATTACGTAACCCCCGATTTGTGCGACGCCTACCCTGAACTGGTGCAGGTGCTGGAGCCGATGTTCAGCAACTTCGGCGGTCGCGATTCGTTCGGCGGCGAGATCGTCACCATCAAGTGCTTCGAGGACAACTCGCTGGTCAAGGAGCAGGTCGATCTCGATGGCAAGGGCAAGGTCCTGGTAGTCGACGGCGGCGGTTCCCTGCGCCGCGCGCTGCTGGGCGACATGCTTGCCGAGAAGGCGGCGAAGAATGGCTGGGAAGGCCTGGTGATCTACGGTTGCGTGCGCGATGTCGATGTCCTGGTACAGACCGATGTCGGCGTACAGGCCCTGGCCAGCCACCCGATGAAGACCGACAAGCGCGGCATCGGCGACCTCAACGTCGCGGTCACCTTTGCCGGCGTCACCTTCCACCCGGGCCAGTACATCTATGCGGACAACAATGGCGTGATCATTTCGCCAAGCCCGCTGAAGATGCCCGAGTAATCCCGTAAACAGGACGATGGAGTAAGGATGTTCGAGGAAGAAAACGCGCAGTGGGGGCTGGTTCATGCCCTGGTTCTCGATGGCAGGGGCGGTGCGCGTCCTATCGCTCGGACTGAACTCGACGCCCTGGTCCTGCAGCCGGAGGAAAGCCTCTGGCTGCACTGGGACCGCGGCCACCCGCAAACCCAGACCTGGCTGCGCCAGGACAGTGGTCTCAACGAATTCGCCTGCGACCTGCTGCTGGAAGAAAACACCCGCCCGCGCATGCTGCCGTTGCCCGACGCGCAGATGCTTCTGTTTCTCCGTGGTATCAACCTGAATCCCGGTGCCGAGCCTGAAGACATGGTCTCGGTGCGTATCTTTGCCCAGGCCCAGCGGGTGATTTCGTTGCGCCTGCGGCCGCTGCGGGCTACCGACGAGCTATTGCAGCAGCTTGAAGAGGGGCGCGGCCCGCGTACTGCCTCGGAATTGCTGCTGAGCCTGACCCAATTGCTGACGGACAAGATCCAGGCGGTGGTGTCCGATCTGTCGGAGCTGGTCGACGACGAGGAAGAAAAGCTCGAAGCCGACGAGCGCTATACCCCGGAACATGGCGCCTTGCAGCAGATGCGTCGTCGCGCTGCCGGCCTGCGTCGTTTTCTCGCTCCGCAGCGGGAAATCTACGCGCAACTGGCGCGCAACAAATGGCCGTGGTTCGTCGAGGACGACGCCGACTACTGGAACGAGCTGAACAACAGCCTGATCCGTTACCTCGAAGAACTGGAGCTGACCCGTGAGCGGGTGGCGCTGGTGCTGGAGAGTGAGGATCGCCGTCTTAACGAGCGGATGAACCGGACCATGTATCGGTTTGGCATCATCACCTGTATTTTCCTGCCCATGAGCTTCGTTACCGGCTTGTTGGGGATCAATGTCGGCGGTATTCCCGGGTCCGAGAGTCCTTACGGTTTCGTCTACGCCAGCCTGCTGGTGGTGGGCCTGGCCCTCGGTCAATGGTGGCTGTTCCGCCGCCTGCGTTGGGTCTGACTCCATGCCAATGAAAGCACGACGCGGTCACTGTGGGAGCGGGTTCACCCGCGATTACTCTGGTGGCTGCACCGCCGCAATCGCGGGTAAACCCGCTCCCACAGTGACTTCGTCGAGCACAAAACCTCTGTTTGACCTAGAAACCTGTGGGAGCTGGTTTGCCAGCGATAGCAGTAGTGGCCTCACCGAGCCGAATCGACCCCCAAACCCCGTACGAATTGTTCATGTGACCTGTGGCACGAGCGTCTCGTCTTTGACAGACATTGCGCGAGGTGCCCATGCACGATCCGTTTGAACAATCCCTGCGAGACATGCTCAAGGCGTCGCCCTCCGGCCAGGAGCGCGATGATGACGCCTGCCTCGGGCGCGTCCTGAAAACCGCCAACCGCCAGGTCGGCGCCGGTGATCTGTTCAGTCTGCTTGGCCGTTGGAGCCAGGCACTGATGATCGCCATCAATAATGGCTCGGCGCATGTTGCGCCGGTTCGCCGCACTGCCTCCAAAGCTGATAAGGCCGATTGAATATGGAACTTGATCTCTGGACCCAGAGCCTGGTCGCTGCGATGACCGCGTTGTGGACCAAAGTCGCGAACTTCATCCCCAACCTGTTTGGCGCCCTGGTGGTCGTGCTGCTCGGCTTCGTGGTCGCCAAGCTGCTCGATACCCTGCTGTCCAAGCTGCTGGCCAAACTGGGCCTGGATCGCTTGATGAGCGGTACCGGCCTGACCAAGATCCTCGCCCGGGTCGGCATCCAGGTGCCGATTTCCACGCTGATCGGCAAGATCGTCTACTGGTTCGTCCTGCTGGTATTCCTTGTGTCCGCCGCCGAATCCCTCGGCCTTGAGCGGGTTTCCGCAACCCTCGACATGCTCGCCCTGTACCTGCCCAAGGTATTCGGTGCGGCGCTGGTGTTGCTCGCCGGTGTGCTGTTGGCCCAGGTGGCGAATGGCCTGACCCGCGGCGCTGCCGAAGGCATTGGCCTGGAATACGCCGCTGGTGTCGGCCGTATCGTCCAGGGCCTGGTGATCATCATCAGCATCTCGGTGGCCATCAGCCAGCTCGAGGTGAAAACCGATCTGCTCAACCATGTGATCGTTATCGGTCTGATTACCGTTGGTCTGGCGGTGGCCCTGGCCATGGGCCTCGGCAGCCGGGAAATCGCTGGGCAGATCATCGCCGGCATTTATGTTCGCGAGTTGTACCAGGTCGGTCAGGAAGTGCGGATTGGCGACGTCGAAGGCCAGATCGAAGAGATCGGCACGGTGAAGACCGTTGTGCTGACCGATGATGGCGATCTAGTGTCGCTGTCCAACCGCACACTGCTGGAGCAGCGGGTCAGTAGCCGCTAACCGGGCAAATCCTGCTAATGTATGCCGCCGCAAAAATGCCCCCATGGGGCATGGCGGCGATGAATACCTGACTGTCGGCCTGATTTGTTTTGAATAAAACCTCTCCGCTGCCCATGCGTTACGACCCACGCGAACTCACTGATGAGGAGTTGGTGGCGCGTTCCCATGAGGAGCTTTTTCACGTTACCCGCGCCTATGAAGAGCTCATGCGGCGCTACCAGCGCACACTTTTTAACGTTTGCGCGCGATATCTCGGGAACGATCGAGATGCGGACGATGTCTGTCAGGAGGTGATGCTGAAGGTGCTCTATGGTTTGAAGAACTTCGAGGGCAAATCCAAGTTCAAGACCTGGCTCTACAGCATTACCTATAACGAATGCATCACCCAGTATCGCAAGGAGCGGCGCAAGCGGCGTTTGATGGATGCCCTGAGTCTCGATCCGGTGGAAGAAGCTTCAGAAGAGAAATCGCCGAAGCCGGAAGAGAAGGGCGGGCTGGACAGATGGCTGGTTCACGTGAACCCCATCGACCGGGAAATCCTGGTGCTGCGATTTGTCGCAGAGCTGGAATTCCAGGAAATAGCCGACATCATGCATATGGGCTTGAGCGCAACGAAAATGCGTTACAAGCGTGCGCTGGATAAGCTTCGCGAGAAATTTTCCGGACAGATTGAAACTTAGTCCGACGGAATTTTCTCTAACGATCCGGTGAGTTCTGCTAGACTTGCCGACGAGTTGTCCCCCGGAAATTGGGTGGGGACTGCTTAACAATCACCAAATGGGGATTTAACGGATGAAATTGAAAAACACCTTGGGCTTGGCCATTGGTTCTCTTGTTGCCGCAACTTCTTTCGGCGCTCTGGCACAAGGCCAAGGCGCGGTCGAGATTGAAGGTAACGTCACCAAGCAGTACTACGACAGTGAGCGTAACTTCAAGAACGACGGCACCAATCCTGGTGTTCGTCTGGGTTACTTCCTGACCGAAGACCTGTCCCTGGACCTGGGCTACAACGAGACTCACAACGCTCGTGGCGAAGTCTTCAACAAGGACATCAAAGGTTCGAAAACCAAGCTCGACGCGACCTACCACTTCAACAACGCTGGCGACATGCTGCGTCCGTACGTTTCGGCTGGTTTCGCTCACGAAAGCCTGGGTCAAGCTGCCCGCAATGGCCGTGATCACTCCACCTTCGCCAACGTTGGCGGCGGTGCCAAGCTGTACTTCACCGAGAACTTCTTCGCCCGTGCTGGCGTTGAAGCCATGTACAACATCGACAACGGCAACACCGAGTGGGGCCCAACTGTTGGTATCGGTCTGAACTTCGGTGGCAGCACCAAGGCTGCTCCAGCTCCAGCACCGGCTCCAGTTGCTGAAGTCTGCTCCGACAGCGACAACGATGGCGTCTGCGACAACGTCGACAAGTGCCCTGACACCCCAGCCAACGTTACCGTTGACGCTGATGGCTGCCCGGCTGTTGCCGAAGTCGTTCGCGTTGAGCTGGACGTCAAGTTCGACTTCGACAAGTCGGTCGTGAAGCCAAACAGCTACGGCGACATCAAGAACCTGGCTGACTTCATGAAGCAGTACCCATCCACCACCACCACTGTTGAAGGTCACACTGACTCCGTCGGTCCTGACGCTTACAACCAGAAGCTGTCCGAGCGTCGCGCTGGCGCCGTGAAGCAGGTTCTGACCCAGCAGTACGGTGTTGAGTCGAGCCGCGTTCAGTCGGTTGGCTACGGTGAAACCCGTCCGGTTGCTGACAACGCCACCGACGCTGGTCGCGCTGTTAACCGTCGCGTAGAAGCTCAAGTAGAGGCTCAAGCCAAGTAATTGGTCTGATGCACTACTGAAAAGCCCGGCCTAGGCCGGGCTTTTCTTTGCCTGCGATTTGTCTCTCAGATGGCTTCGCGCTGCTCTTCGATAACGGCGCAAGCGCCACCAGCCACTTCACCGATCACCAGGATGGCCGGGCTCTTCAGCTCGAAGGCGGCAGCATCCACATCCATTCGCTGCAACTGACTGCGGCATTCCCGCTGCACCGGCAGGGA